>CAZLAH010000037.1:0-1798 GCA_964557565.1 uncultured Candidatus Saccharibacteria bacterium | reverse complement strand
ATTTCTTTGGTAAGGGTGGATATAATGGGAAAGTAGATAATATAATCATATATACAAATGGAAAAAGGTTTCGATTTAAATACAGAAACAAATTTGAACGGTATGGAAAATAATCCTGTAGATTTAACTAAACTTCCTGTTAGTGAAGAAGAAAAAGTAGAGATGGAAGAAGTTATGGAGGATGTTTTGACAAATGAAGCTCCACTTGAGGCTCAAGAACCAATTCAGATTCCTATCCCTACAACGCTAAAAGATAGTAATGATCCAACTAGCAAGGTAAAAATGATAGCTCAGGAATATGAAGGTGGCTTGAAAAGTTTCAAACTGGAGGTTGACCCTCAATTCGTACAAGAATGTTATATTAATGACAAAGAGTGGGATGAAGGTTTTAGAAAATTTGTAGGCACAAACTATCCATACACAATGTCACCAAAAACATCAAAATTAATAGCGAAATTGGGTACAGAGCTAAAAAAGCAGATGTTTGATAATGGATTTGAAATAGATCGTTGGAAAATAGATCCCGAAGAAGAGCCATATGTGCTTGGAGTTCTAAGGAGGGTAACAGTTACAGATACAATAGAACCAATCATTGGATATACGGATAAAATGGCAGAGCATCTCAAAGGAATTAAGGAAAGTGATCCTTCCCATACGATATGTGTTAGATCATTCTTTTGTGGCGCTTCTGTTGCAGATAAGTGTTTAATAACCAGACTACATGAATTGGGAGTAAGTATTAACCATGTTGCTACAGATTTAGCAGCTGACTCAATTGCTATTGCGGCTCTAAATCTTTCGGTGTGGAATGAAAATCTCCCAGCGCAAGAAAGATACGATATTCATATCGTAAAAGGTGATGTCCCTAGGGAGTTGTATGGGAAAGATAGAACTATTGTATTGCAAGTTGCAGATGCGAGGCATGCTTCTCAAGTAGATTCGAATATTTCCGAAGCTAAATTTGATGCTTTGCTTGTAGATAACGGGTTGCAATACGTTGGTCAAGATTTTGCAGAGGAACTAATCAGTAATGTAGCATTAAACAGAGGCTCTAAAGGTTTGTATATCGGAACCTTAGGATTGGATTCTGGGATAAAGGTACAAATTCCTAAAACCTATCATTTGTCACAAATACTTAAATCTATGGTTTCTGATCTAAGAAAGGATTATGCCAAGAAGGCTACTTCACAAGCACCTTATGAATATCCCCACAAGTATAGGTTTGAAGAAGACAAGGAGAATAATAATAATGTTTTAATAACTGCTGTAGTCTCTGATGGGGCTGCTAGAATGTATGAATGGTTAGGACAGCTTTTGTTGAATGATAGATCAAGATTCAAGGAAGTTATGGATGCAATAAAATCAGCAACAGAACTTTCTAAGGCAAATAAGATAGTAGAAACAACACCTTTTGACTATCATCAAGCTATGATGAGAGGGATCAAAAAAAATGGCCTTTCGGTTGAGGAACTCGAGGCACCTTTGGAATATGAGAAATTTGGTTGGACAAAGACAGGAGAAGATCAATTTTCAAACGGTAAGGAAGTAGTAGATGGTGGAACTATGATGCGATTATGTAAACTACAAGATCCACTTGTCTTAAGAAGAAGTAGATTATATGTAAGCGCATAATTCTTAAAATATAGAGATTATTAAACATGCCCATTGATATTATAGGAATTACAAGTCTTCTTATTGCTTTTATCAATATAATTCTTGGTTTTTTTGTATTTGCAAAAAATCCTAGAAAAACAAACAATATCGTTTATGCAATAAGTGTTTCATCCATATCTGTGTG
>CAZLAH010000036.1:0-2703 GCA_964557565.1 uncultured Candidatus Saccharibacteria bacterium | reverse complement strand
GTACAGAAGCAGCAAAGATTCTAACAATATTTTGATTAACATCTGTAATATTAAAGATCCAATCATGTGTTATCTGTCTTTTATTAGACACATTTGGCAATTGATTTGTCTGGACACCTAAAGCAGCTATCTTTTCATATTCTAATTGGGAGAGGTAGGATTGTGAGAGTCTTCTCCTATATCTATTTATATACCCATCCAGATTATTCGCTATGATGGTTATTAACTGAACTACACCTAACAAAGCGACAAGGGGTAATACACCTTTTACATTCGCATTTGGAGTATCCATTAAGGAAATAATGGAGTCTATTATCTTTGCAACAATATATATATTTACTAAACTCTGTAAACTTTTGTATGTTGTAGTAAAGAATGTTGCAACCGTAAGGAATGGAGACATCTTCCAAGTCACTGATAGTGCCCAAAAAGAGATAGTGATGTAATCTTTAAAAGTAAGTGGCTTCTTTTTAGACATGAAGATGGAAGATAAAATATCGTAATATTAACAATTCGCGTAGACTTCTGTCAATAACACATACTACTAAATTACTTCTGTAATCTACTGTTATCCATCATATCCATCCACATAGCAAAGAATAATGATTGAAAACCACTAATACTTAAGAACATAAAAGCTATTAAAGAATTAGTAGACACAGGATGATCACCAATTACATCTCTTAATACTGCAACAAAATACGGTATATTTATTATCAACAAAGTAAAAGAAAGATGATACAAAAGAAATAATGGATGAAAATCTCTAAACAGATATTTTTTGTACAACCTTTTCCAGAATAACTTAAACAACAACCAACTAATCCTAGGTATCACCTTAAATACCTTCATCTTAGACTTCTCTCCTACATTATATATTGGTTTAATCTCTATTTCCTTAATAGCGAAATTAGCAATATTTAACTTAACCAAAATATCGTTTGGACAACCATATGAATGATATATATCATAGATACGAATACCCTGAAGAGCTGCTAGAGATATAGCTGTGTAACCTGTTTGTGTATCAGATACAGACCAATATCCACTGGCTATTTTCGTAAGTAGAGAAAGAATAGAGTTACCAAAGTAACGAACCTTCGGTATGACAAAACTAGCAGAGCTATGCTTCAACCTATTACCCTTAACATAATCAACCTCCCCATCTAACACTGGCATACATATTCTCTCTAACTCATCTGGATCCATCTGACCATCTCCAGCCATAACTGCAGTACAATCTATGTTATTATCCAAACACCACTTGTATCCAGTAGCTATAGCTCCACCTACGGAAGAGTTCTTCAGATGATTAATTAGGATGATTCTAGAATTCTCAACATCCTTGTTGTATATCTCTGATGGAGTATATTTACATTTTTCATCCTTAGACATCTTCTCAACTACCTGGTCAGCATAGTTATACTTGTTTGGTTTAACCTTTTCCTTGTGATTAAGTTTTGTTACATTCCCTTTATCATTATCTATATACTCTTGCACTATCTCCTTTGTTTTGTCTTTAGAAAAATCATTAACTACAATTATACGATCTACAAAATCGGGCATACTTTCCAATACCATAGCAATCTGTTTTTCTTCATTGTATGTGGGTACTACTACAGCTATTGTTTTGTTTTTTAACATCTTTTTCTTGATTATATTAATACCAGATACCCATATATTATGATTAAATTCGCTAAATAATACAACAACCTTCTTTTCACCCTTTACCCTCGAAAAATGCTATAATATCAACACATTATGCATACTAAATACTCACTCCTAGCCATAGGTATAAATCTCCACGAAAGTGAAAAGATAAATATACAAGAAGAACTCAAATTAGGTAATATCGCTCTTGATATAGCTTCAATTAAAGACATTATCATAAAGATCATAGATGGAGATATAAAAGTGAGTATAAAGGATAAAGATATAACCAAATACAATTACATATGGATACAATCAGGTTGGAATACAACTCACATTGCATATATATTAGATCTTTGTCTTGATGTAGAGGGTATACCACATAACAAAACAAATATATCAAATACTAAACTTTCTGACATGTTTTTTCTTGCGACCAACAATATTTCCATACCGAATACTTACTACCATAATGGATTAAGAATAAATAAGGAAAACATATCTGATATTGTTGAGATTTGTAAAACTCCATGTATATTTAAAACTTCTTTAGGATCATTGGGTGAAAATGTCTTTTTAATTGAGGGAGAGGGAGATATACAAAAAACCATATTAGAAAAGAAAAAATACAATAGGTATATATTTCAAGAGTATATTCCAAATGATTTTGATTACAGAATAGTCGTAGCGAATGGTAAACCTACATCTGCATGCATTAGAACAAGAACAAATGATAAATACAGAAATAATGTAGCTCTTGGTGCTACCGAGGATTTCATATTACCAAAAGATATACCACAGAATGTTTTAGATCTAGCTTCATACTCAACAAATGCCCTTCATTTGAATTGGGCAGGGGTTGATATTGTTACACACAAGGAAACAGGAAAAAACTATGTACTAGAAGTAAACAGAAGACCGGGATTAACTGAGAAGTCATCAGAGATAACTGCTGCTTGTAACTATATATTAGCACTAGTAAATTCCTAAAATTCTATCTTTTCTTTCAAATTAACTAATTCTTCTATAACAAATATAGATATCAGAAAAAAG
>CAZLAH010000035.1:0-2772 GCA_964557565.1 uncultured Candidatus Saccharibacteria bacterium | reverse complement strand
AAGAGATCTTCGACTCTACAACTATTCACATCCTACAGTAGTGGTTGCTTCTGATTTGAAATATATGGGTATATCCAAGACATTCTTTGGTACAAAAGCCCCTCTATACAAACAAGAAATTGGGTTTAAGGGTTTGTAATACTTTCACATACTGATATACTAGAAGATATATATACTACCCTTTAAAAATCATGCAAGAAAAATTCCTCTTCTTTGATACTGAAACTACTGATGTACAATCAAAAGACATAATACAACTAGCCGCTATTTCTGACGATGGTGTAAGCATCAACATGTTCTTCAAACCAATACAAAAGATATCTGTAGCTGCAATGGCAGTACACCATATAACGCCGGAGGATTTGGTAAACAAACCTAAATTTGAAGATAGTAGGTATGAGGATAGTAGTTTAAAAGAATATTTAGAAAAACTTGCAAAGGAATATATATGGGTAGCACATAATGTGGAATTTGATTTAGAAGTATTGCAAAAGAAGGGTATAGAGATACCAAACAGTATATGTACATTTAAATTAGCACGAAATATGTTTTCCGAGGATAATGATACTAGAGATTTAGAAAGCTATTCATTACAATATCTTAGATATTACTTAGGTCTTTACAAAAAAGAAAACAGTGAACACAATACAGCGCATGATGCTTTAAGTGATGTATATTTCCTTAAAGACCTTTTTGAGTATATACAAAAGAACAGTTCATTAACTGTAGAAAATATGATGACCATAACTAGAGAGCCTCAATATATTAGAAGTATCAATTTTGGGAAATATGCAGGAAGAACACTAGAGGACATTGCCAAGATAGATAGGGAATATCTACAATGGTTAATGGGGACAGTAACTGACAAAGAAGACTTGGTATGGAATATTGAGAGGGTTCTTAGTTTAAATAATATGACACTATTCAGATGAACAGAAAAAAAATATTAATTACACTTAGCATATTATTTTTCCTTTCACTTTCATCTCTTGTAGCTTGGTATATATTTTTCTTTCGATGCCAGAAATTACCAGACAAATATTCTTTTTTTGAAAAGTATATAACTCAAAACACATGCACATCAACTTCTATTTCCCTTAAAGGTACAATGTTTAACATTCGAAAGGAAGGAGAGAATCTCAAATTTGATATCAATGCGTGGGATACAACAACCAAAAAGACTGAAACTCTAAAGGATATATATATCCCATATGATGACAATACCAAGACTCAATTATCAGATGTAAGTTACTTAGCACCCGTAGAATTAACTCTTAAACTTGAGAAAAAATATAAATACATATTAATACAAGAAGAAAGTTCTTCTGAAGAATGGAATTTAAAAAAGATTACATATACAAAAGCAGATTATCTTCAATATTTGCGAGATTTATTCTATGTACTCACTTTTAATGCTTTAGATATAGAAGGACAGACATTCCCATATTCTGTACTCTCATCTGTAGAAATACTTGTTAATGGAGAAGAGAATATTGCAACAATTGGAGAAAACAATTTAGCCTCTCTGTATAGAATGTATGTTCTTCTTTCTGGGACAAAGAACAAGGAGATCGATTATGAGAATTTGCATTCTGATTTTACAGTTAACTCATATATGGACGCATTAACAAATTTCCTTAGCAACAATCTTAAGATAGAAAATAAAGAACAAACAGAACCCGAAGATAATGATGGCACATTACTTTTAAAAAGTGGCTACTTTGGAGGATGCACACTTACAAAAAGAATAATAAATGACTTTGAGATATCGGAAATAGAGAAGGAAAAACTAATTAAAGAATATTGTAATATTGGAAGAGTAGGGGATATCTTAACGAATGTTAAAAAGTTAAATTTTAGATATACCAATAACGACTTTTTAGGAAGTATAAACACAGAGAGATTTCAACAAAGTCAATATGGTGAACCAGAAATTCTGAATATGTTCCTTCCTTCTGATCTACTTGCAACAGCAGATTTAGTATCTTCTGATAACAACAAAAAGAACGATATTTACAATCTATCATCACTTTTCCTAATAAATAGTATCTTGCAAGAAGAGAATAGTATTAATTTGTATAATTTCTGTAGTTACTTAAGTTCAAACTATTTCTCGAAGGAATTATTCTCACAAGATGAAATTATAAACAACAATACATATCGTATCCTTCTAGATCAAGATATCACAAAAATGACAGAATATATGAGTGATGATATACAAGCTGGTTTGTTATGTATATTCCCAGAATCTACTGATAAATATGTTGAAGAATTTAATAACTCAATTTTAGCAAAGTATCTTACTGTAGATTGGTTTAACAGTTCTGAAGAAAAAGATCATGCTCTTTGGGATGGAAGCATATACAGGATAATAGATAATTCACGATTATATGAAATATTACTAAGGCACTATGAAAATCTTAAATAAAAATTTTCTTCTATTATTATGTACTTTTTCCTTCATTATTTCATTTGTATATAACTCTCAAGATGTATATGCAGAAGATTCACCTACAAAATGCTATAAAACAAAATGTTGTGGTACAAAATGTTTAGAATGGGGAACATGTTGGCATAAAGATTGCACTCCATGGGGAACATGTTACTGGGAGAGCTGGGATTGTTGCAAGAGAAGTGGTTGTAATGCTTGTACTATAGAAATTCCCTGTCCCTGTGACAATAGCTGTAGCGGTACTTGTACTTCTACTTGTCCTACAGGGTACTCTAAAACTGATCCTGAGAACCTCTGTACTGCTGATGCTCTCACTGCTA
>CAZLAH010000034.1:0-3136 GCA_964557565.1 uncultured Candidatus Saccharibacteria bacterium | reverse complement strand
AAAAGGATATATATGGGTAGCAAACTCATTGCAGAGGAAACTTTAGAATCTTTTGTGAAGAAAGAGGCAAGGTCAGAGATAATTGTAATAAAGGGGCCAGATGATTCACCAGATTCAGTCCCTCAGCGAGGTTTTAATTGTGAATATTGGTTTACGTATGTAGATAATATAAATGCTTCCCAAGAAGAGAAGAGATGGCTCAAGTTCACAATGAAATGGGAATCAGGTTGTAATGCAGAAAGGAATTCAGGGTTTTACAAAGGTCTTTTCCAATGGAGTCCATGTATATGGTACTCTCAATATCCATATGACAATATCTTCAATGGAGAATTACAGATCAAAAGAGTGTTAGAGAAATTGAGAGCAGGTGCTAATCCTCATAATCTGTGGCCTGCTGTACATGATAAATATGTTGATACATACGGAGAGTTAAGTTGGCTCTAGAGACTAATTATTCCAACTATAGTATTCACAAATATCCTGAGGTATCTCTCCTAAGAACCTAGAAGGTATTTGAGATGTGTAACCTTCTCTTGTTTGTCTTCGTTCAGCGAATGTAAGAAAAAGTTTTTGCTTAGCTCTTGTAATACCTACATAACAAAGTCTTCTCTCTTCTTCCAATTCGTTTTCTTCAACAAAAGCTCTTGAATGAGGAAGTAATCCCTCCTCCATACCAATCATAAATACATAATCAAATTCTAAACCTTTTGAAGAGTGCAAAGTCATAAGGTTAATGTAGTTACCACTACCATCCTGGTTTTTCTCTTGTTCCTGCTCTATTAAATTAATTTCATTTAAGAACATTTCCAGACTCTTCTCTTTGTATTTATCGCTGTAACTTGATGCTACATTTTTAAGCTCCGTGACATTTTCTTTTTTCATCTGTGCCTGTTCTGTATTGTCATCAAACCACTGAACATATTTCGTTTCCTCAAGGATCATATCGATGATATTTAGAAGATCATTCTTTTTTGAAAAAACATATATTTTTCCAAATGTATTAATCAAGGCTGTGAACTTAAACCACCTCTCTTTCAAACTCTCAATCTTTACCAATTTGTCATTTGAAACATACCCTTCATTCGAAGTACCACTGGTCACTAGATAGCTACCTAAAATGAATTCACCTAGAGTACATTCACATTCTTTTGCCATATCAAAAAGCAAAGCAACAGATTTAGTTCCCATCTTTCTTGTTGGGACATTAATCACCCTGTTTATACTTAATTCATCTTTTAGATTGAAACAGAATCTTAGATAGCTGATGATATCTTTAATCTCTTTTCTTTCGTAGAATCTAAAACCTCCAACCAATTTATACGGCATACCTGTACGCAGAAGAGCTTCCTCAATGGCTCGAGATTGGTAATTGGTTCTGTAGAGTATGGCAATATTTTTCAAAGGTATTCTTTGTTGTTCCAAGTTCCTTATTCTGTCTACTACATACTCTGCTTCCTCTTCTTGATCTCTTGATTGGTATACTGTAATCAAATCTCCATCTCCATTGTCTGTCCAAAGAACTTTGTTTACCCTAGAGTTGTTCTGTTCAATTACACATACTGCTGCTTTTATGACATTTTTTGTAGAACGATAGTTTTGTTCTAGTTTAATAACTGTTACATTGTCAAAATCATTCTCAAATGATTGTATATTCTTAATATCGGCACCTCTCCAAGCATATATTCCTTGGTCATCATCTCCTACTACACATATATTCTTGTACTTCTCAGAAAGTATCTTCGCAAATCTGTACTGTGCAGTATTAGTATCTTGGTATTCATCTATAAGTATATATTTGTATTTCTCTTGATATGCTTCTCGTATATTTTCATTGTCTTCTAAAAGTTTAACAGAAAGGTAAAGTAAATCTCCGAAGTCTACGGAGTTTTGTATAGCTAATTGCTTCTGATACTTAGGATATATATCTGCAACTATATCTTCAATATATCCTCCATAGTTATTTGGAAATTGTTCTGGCGATATCATATCGTTTTTAGCAGCACCTATGAAATACATAATGGATGAGGGCTTAATCTGCTTAATATCTATATCTCTTTCTAGAAGTAGTTCCTTAACCATATTCTCAGAATCATCTGAATCATATATTGAAAAATTATTTGTTAAACCAACTTCCTTTGGATTCTTCCTCAGTATATTTGCCCCTATGGAATGAAAAGTACCAATTAATGGAAGCTCTTTAATATGTGGATCTAATTCATGTAGGATTGAAGAGACTCTTTCCAACATTTCTCCAGCAGCTTTTTTTGTAAATGTAACTGCCAAGATATCCGAAGGTTTAACATTCTTCTCAGTTATGAGATATGCAATTCTGTTAGTAATTACTCTTGTTTTACCTGATCCTGCTCCTGCAAAAACCAAGAGAGGACCTTCTGTACATAGCACCGCTTCTTTTTGTTGAGGGTTTAATCCCTGCAATATGATATCTGAGCTCATAGCAATATGTTCAAGTATTTTAAGAAAACTAAATCTTTTTCAGATAGCGGGACATTACCCAGCCTACTTCACCTCCATATTTAACCTTAGACCAACCATCTTCTTCACCAAGAAGAATGAATATTGCTCCGTTATCTGCACTATCAAGTATCTCACAGGTAAACCATTTACATTCCCTAATATTTGCAAAACCATATTCTGCGGAAGAAACTTCTACTAATTTGTTCTTACCTTTTGATATTTTAAACTTTACTTCAAATTCTGAGTTTGCAAATGGTTGATTCTCATACTTTAGTAATACAAATTTCTCCTTAGCTTCGCCAATTAGTATTCTTGCTTCCATATAGAAGATAAGCTCTATGGTCTCTTGAGGCAATATTACTCGATCTGAAAGACTTAGCGGTTTGCTAAAACTTGCCCAATCTTTGTTAATTGCAAAATCACTTTCTTTACCATTTGCAGTAGAAATATATATTGGATCTTTAAAAGTAAACCAAGGATATTCATTCAAATTCTTTACTTGCACTTTGATTGATGCCCTGTTTCCAATCTCCACTTCTTCAGGGACTTCAACTCCAACGATTTCAGCTTTAAATTCCAACTTACTCTCTGCATATCCCTTCCATTGGCTTAATGCATCATTGACAGAGGAGACAAATTCTCCTGTACTATCCTCAGCAAC
>CAZLAH010000033.1:0-3208 GCA_964557565.1 uncultured Candidatus Saccharibacteria bacterium | reverse complement strand
TCATTAATATATCGATTAGCAAAGTATACTGTTTCTCCACCACTGCGTTTCTCCGATCCTGTAATTTCATATTTCCAATCTTCGCCAAAATATGTTTTAAGAAAACGGTTGAAAGATGTTTCTGACAATTCAGCTTCTCCCCATTCTATTCCATTCTTGATTTCAAACACAAAGATATTCTTGCTTAAGTCATACATTACCAAACCATTGTTACTGCTCCAATTGTAGTATTCACCATCTTCAGAAGATGACAATCTAAGATCAAATATTTTTGCAAAATCATTTACAGCAGAGTATTTGGTATCACTTGATATTTGGAAGAGCTGGAAGTCACCTGCATCAGGTATTTGTGTAGATGATAGGGATATGCTTTTAGTATCTCTTGAAAGAGATTGTTGATTCAATGGCTCTGAAGGATACTTTAGTTGTTTTTGAGAAAAGAGTATTGCAAGTACAACCACTCCAATTAAAGAGATTGCGACAACACCTATTATTATATATTTCTTCTCTATTTTCATTGTATTTATGGGCATAATGATATTGGACATGCAAAACCTCCATCAGCTATACCAGAGGTCATCATGTCGTATGGATTAACTGAAGAACCATTAAACTTAGTCTCTAGGTGGAGATGTTTTCCAGAGGAGCATGCATTACCAGTTTCGCTAAATTCCATTACTCTGGCTACTGCTTCCCCTCCTGATATTTTGTCACCTACAGAATATTTAGTATCTACGTGTATAAGTTTAAATTCGTATGTATTTCCTTCATATTCAGCTTTTAGTTTTACAAGCCCACCTGCATACCCAGCAGTACAATTGATTGGACCAGAATATGTTATCTCACAGTTTCCATTATCACAAAAAGATGGTGCATGGAAGTAGTTAACGCCTGTTAAGTCGATTGCAGCTACACCATTGTGTGAGTATGTTCCAAAAGCTCCCTGTGTACAATTGTAAGCCCCATCACCTAAGAGACATTCCTCACCGCTTGGTAATGTAGAACCTTGGAATGGTAGAAGGTCACCAGGTTTTATATCGTCAGTTGGATCATTTGGGTCGTTTTCTGGATCTATGATTGGGCTAACTCCTGCTGCTGTACAATATTTCACTTCTGTAGGAGCAATACCGGAGTGTGTATCAAAGAATGGATATATGAGTACTGCAACAAAAGCAAGCATACCTAGAATTGCAAACAGGACTACTTTTACAGCAACTAAAGCACCCTTCATCAGAGGTTTGGTAACAGCATACACTAGATCCATGGCTAGGAATGCTAGTACATTTGCTATTGCAGAACCTACTGGGCCAGCACCCAATCCAATGGCTGTAGCTATCGAAGTAACTAATGTCTTTACTAAGAGCTGTATTCCTCCATTTTTCATCCAAAGTTTTATGGCTTCAGTACCAAATTTCTTTATCAAAGCAGTATTTAGCAGAGCATTTCCGATCTTTTCTCTTACCTTTTTACCAAATACTTCATTCAGTTTCTTAGAGATAGAATCCTTGAATCTCGTAGGCATATTAAAAAAATTTGTTAAATTTCTTAATGAAGAATCACTCTTTAGAAACTTTTGGAGCATTTTTTTAGCTTTTGGATCATTTATTAATTTCTCAAGAGAAGGAAAAGTTTTATATATATCAGCCATATCTGTCGCACTTAACTTCCCCTCTAAAAGATCCATTATCTTTTTGTCATTTTGATTCAAAGACTCAAGGAATTTTTCATCTAATTTAAATTTTCCAATCTTTTTACTAATGATACTTTCTACAGATTTTTGAAATTTCGAACGACCTTTTTCAGCCCAGAAGGCAAATATTTCACCAGTATAGAGACTCTCCACCCAAGTTGCAGGAGAGAGGTAGTAAAGAGAATTCAATTGATCATATGCTGATTGTACAAATTTGTTTTTGTGCTCTTTTCCCATATGTACTACCATTTTGATGTCAACAAATTTCTTTTGTTTAGAGTCCCACTCTTGTCCAATAAGTAATTCTTTCTTCCTAGATGGTTGAAGCCACTTCATTTGATTCTTTCCTTCATCGAAAAAGCTTCTATCGAGAATACTTGGCAAAAGAGCTCCTCCTACTGTGTAATTTTTAAATGTACTCCAAGATCCCTCAAATTCTCCTAATCGCTCTCCCAAACGAAATTGATTAGCATCCCTTAGATTCATATCAATAATTCTTAATTCTTTTCTTCTCTCATCTATTTCTTTTTGATTACCTGGTATATTCTTTAACTGCTCTATTTCATCCAAAAGGCTTCTTTTTGTAAGAGTTTGTTTTTTGATAAAGTCCCTTGCATTCTGTAAAGCATTTGTATTCTCAATCATATTTGCAGCTGCTTCATACCCTTCTTTCTGTTTTTGAGATGATGCATTTGCCGCCTTTTCTCGAATTTCAAGACCTTCTAGTACAGAATATACATCTCGATTAAAAGCTGCTTCTCCAGTATCTTTCTTTCCTTTAAAAGTACTAAAAGCTTTCTCATATTTTTTAAAGGCTTCCTTTGCTTCATCACTTCCTTTGCCATATATTCTTTCGAAATCGTCTTTTGTAAGCTTTTTTACCCCACTCCCGAAGTGCTTTTCCATTAATTCCGAGTTTCTTTGAGCCATATTCACGAAAGCTTCCCCTGTGTGTAAACCTCCATCTGCTCCTGTTTTAGCACTACCTATTAAAGCTTGTTGTGTCTGAAAATCTAAGCCTTTGCTTCTAGCCCAAACTCCACCTAATATCCCTTTCATTTCTTCTCCTGTCCAAGATAGTCTTGTAAACTTTCTTACATCCTCTAACTTCTTATAACGCTTATCTATGAATTCACTAGGATTAGAGAGAGCGTCTTTCAAATCATTTAAATTTATCTTTATTTTGTCTGTACCGCTTTTCCCAACTTGAAATGCTCCTACATTAACATTAGCAGCCTCTTGAAAAGCATCCATCGATGTTTTATTTACAAAGAGTAAAGGATTTTCTAATACTGCTGCTAGTGCATCAATATATTCCGATGATCCATCTACACCAGTAGGACTAACTGGTTTAACTTTTGATGGTTTTTGTTGTGATTGTGTGAAGATGAAATCAAACACAGAACCCATTGCATCTTCATACTGTTTACTTTTTGGCATCTCTATCTATATCTATTTAAACATACCACCAATTAATGGAACTCCTGCAAGACTTGCTTTAATTGCACCTGCTGCATC
>CAZLAH010000032.1:0-3298 GCA_964557565.1 uncultured Candidatus Saccharibacteria bacterium | reverse complement strand
CCTTTTCTACAATGTATTTCATTCTGTAAAAATAACTGTACAGAAATTAGATATTTTAAGAAAGGCAAGAATAGAGGTTGAGAATTTGAGATTAAACAATTTACAGTTAGCTTTAAATCTTGAAAATATGCAGTCTCTAGAATATGTAGAGGTTCAAGCAAGGGATAGGCTGAACTTTGCTGGGAAGAATGAGTATGTCTTTGTCATTCCTGAAGATGCTTTGGAAGATGGTGCTGATAAAGTAAATACTCTTTTAAAGCAGGAACTTGTCTTTGAAAAAAAGGCTGGGTATGAAATATGGTTTGAGTTTGTATATACTGGTATTTGAATATATCTCTCTGTTTAGGTATAATTCACGAATCACCATCGCGGGGTAGAGCAGTGGAAGCTCGTCAGGCTCATAACCTGGAGGTCGTCGGTTCGAGTCCGACCCCCGCAACCATTTGGGAAATTTCCTCTCTTGTGCTAAAATCAGCTCTGTTACTAAATTTTCATTAAACAAATATGCCATTAACAGATCAGCCAGTAAAAGGTATGTATTTACTTGAAGAAAATAGGATATTTCTTTTACAAGATAGAAAACTTAAAACACAAGGAAGACAAGGAGGTCTCCTCATATTCAAAATGAAAGCTTTAGATAATGGACAAATATTAACAAAGACAATAAAGGCTGGTACAAAAGTTGAATATGTACATCCTGAAACTAAAGAAATGCAATATCTCTACTCTGATGCCTCTGGAGCATATTTCATGGATTCAACAACATACGAAACAGTAAATATCCCATCCGAGGTATTAGGTAACTATCTCAATTTCCTCAAAGAAGGAGAAAGCGTCCTAGTTATGATGTACGACGGGAAAGTTCTTACCATAAAGGAAAATCCTACAGTAAACTTGCAAGTAACAGAATCTACAGACGCTGTAAAAGGAAATACTTCAAATACTGCTACTAAACTAGTTACAGTAGAAACTGGATACAAAGTACAAGTACCTCTTTTCGTCAAAGGAGGAGATTTAATCAAAATAAATACTGAAACCGGAGAGTACTCAGGCAAGGCCAATTAAGTAGGTTTTTTGTACCCTGTTTGATATAATGATAGGGCATCGAAACGGTGGGGTAGCTCAGTCGGTTAGAGCATGGGATTCATAAACCCAAGGTCGGTGGTTCGATTCCACTCTCCACCATATTTTAGATAACCAATTCATATATGAAATCGAAAAAAACAGAGACTAAGGAATATGTTGTAGATATTAGAAAATTACCTAAATCAGGCAAATGGAACCTTCCAAGTATCATAATCCTTGTAGCAGCTGGAGTATTACTTTCAGTTGGTTTCTACATTTTTAGAGTCTTAGGTTCTAATGGCGAGGAAGTTTCTGTAAGTCAGGTTGTTACCGATATTACCGACAAGAAGTATGAAAAAATACTTCTGAAAGATGATATGGTTGTACTTGAATTTAAAGGTGAAGTAGAAGGAAAAGAAACCACTTTAAGAAAGTATGCATTGTTACCAGATGGTACAGATTTCTACCAAGTTCTTTCTTCTTCTGGTTTGAATATTAAAGATTTGGAACAAGATTTTTACGAGCCTAAATTAGGTATTACATTTGGAGATGTTCTAACGTTTGTATTTCTCTCTGCAGGATTGGTGTTGGTATATATAATGATAAAGAATATGCAAGCATCTGGTGGTAAGATTATGGATTTCGGAGAAAGTAAAGCAAGATTGCTTTTTGGCAAAAAAACAGGAATTACATTCATGGAAGTTGCGGGAATAGAGGAAGTAAAGGAAGAGCTTGTAGAGATAGTTGATTTTTTGAAGAATCCTAAAAAGTACAGAGAAATAGGTGCAAGAATCCCTAGAGGAGTCTTACTTGCTGGTGCTCCTGGAACTGGTAAAACACTTCTAGCAAAAGCGATAGCAGGAGAAGCTGGTGTGCCATTTTTCCATACTTCTGGATCTGAATTTGAGGAAATGCTTGTTGGAGCAGGAGCCTCTAGAGTAAGAGATCTTTTTAAGAAAGCGAGAAATGCTTCTCCATGCATCATCTTCATTGATGAAATAGATGCTGTTGCTAAAAAAAGAGGTACAGTTTTACACTCTGGTGCAGGAGAGCAAACATTGAATCAAATTTTAGTTGAAATGGATGGATTGGAAGAGAGAGAAAATGTAATTGTACTTGCAGCTACAAATAGGCCAGATGTTTTGGATCCTGCAATACTTCGACCTGGAAGGTTTGACAGAATGGTAGTGGTTCAGATGCCAGACATGAAGGGTAGAAGAGCAATACTAGAAGTACATGCTAAGAACAAAAAGTTTGAAAGTGATGTTGATTTGGATACTGTTGCAAAGAAGAGTGTAGGATATTCTGGAGCTGATTTAGAAAATCTCCTTAATGAAGCTGCAATAATGGCGGCAAAAGAGGATAGGAAGACAATCACTCAAGAGGATTTGATGGAAGCATACCTGAAGGTTAAACTCGGAAGAAAGAAGAAAGGTAGCAAAGAGGATGATGATTTGGAGAAGACAGCATATCATGAAGCAGGTCATGCCATAGTTGCAAAGCTGACTGAAGGGGCAGATCCAGTGGAGCAAATCTCCATAATTTCTCGAGGTATGAGTGGAGGAGTTACAGTATATCTTCCAGAAAAAGATAGAAGCTTCCTTTACAAGAAGCAAATGTTGGCTTGGTTAAGATCAGGTGTGGCAGGAAGAGTTGCAGAAGAAGTGTTCTTGGGTGAAATATCAACAGGTGCATCTAGTGATATTGAGCATGTTACAGAGATAGCAAAGGAAATGGTAATGAAATACGGTATGAGTGAAAAACTGGGAATGGTTAAATACGGAGATTTGGAAGAAACTAAACATCTAGGATATACATATGGTGGTGGTAGGGAATACAGTGAAAGGACAGCTAGAATAATTGATGAAGAGATTAAGAGAATGATAAATGAGGCATATGATGATGCGAAGAAGATTCTTACAAGCAACAAAACTTTAGTAGAGAAATTGGTAAAGCTTCTCCTTGAAAAAGAGGTTGTAGGAAGAGAAGAATTTGATGCTTTGTTTGAGTAGATGTTGTAAAATCACTGTATGAATTTAATAAAAACATCGAAGGAAAGATTCCTCGCTATAGATGCAAATGCAATTGTACATAGAGCTTTTCATGCATATCCTCCTACGTTGCAAACAGAAGATGGGCTACAGGTAAATGCTGTATATGGATTTACGGTTATGCTTCTTTCTGCCCTTAAAACATTTGATCCTAAGTTTGTACTTTGTTCCTTTGATACACA
>CAZLAH010000031.1:0-3359 GCA_964557565.1 uncultured Candidatus Saccharibacteria bacterium | reverse complement strand
GTGGATATCCAATAGAGGAGGTTCCTTTGTATGGAGTAAGTAAGATTAGTTCTTGTAAGCTGTATAACAATTGGGATCCAAAGAATATCTCAAGTTTTGATGATACTGAGTTTAGCTATTACAATGTTGTATTGTATACAGATGCATCTCAGGATGAGTTTTTAGATTACTACAAGGGGATATTTGATGAGGAGGTTGTAGATGAGTACCCTATGCCTGACATGGTTAAGGGGTATATTGGTAAGTACAGGGTTACTGCTGCTCACTATGATTCAGATAGTACTGCATATATTCAGGTGTATTTTCCGAAGGAGGAGGTAAGTAAGGAGAATATGTATTTTGATACATATCCTGATCTTTTTGAATCAGATAGTATGTTTGTAGAGCATGAGAATTCGTATGGTTTGCTTAATCAGGTAGGTGGTCAGACTGAATATACTAGGTATTTTACAGTGTTGGATAGTGGTGATCAGGATAATGATGGTAAGGATGATGTTGATGAGTTTGGTGTTTTAATTTCTAAGTATCAAGGTTTGTATAGTGGTAAGGAGGAGTATGAGTTTAATGAGAGTACAGGGTTGATGAAGTGGAAGGAGGATGGGTATGGTGTTGTTGTTAGTTTCTCTAGGGATCATGGTAGGGTGTACCTAAATATGAGGGGGAGTATGGGGAAGTAGGTTTTGTTCTTTATTCTCTAATTTCCATACTTCAAATATCCATTTTGCATCTGCCAATGCATTGTGAAGTAGGTTGTTTTTAGGTAGTTCTTCTGGAGGTATTCTACTTAAGAGAGGAGTAATGTTTTTGCATTCTGTATCAAATTTTTTAGGTAAATTAGTCCAAAGTTTTTTGAATAACTGGAAGTCCCAATCTCCATATTTCTCTATTATTTCCTGTGCTTCAAAATTTGAGTGACCAAAATTCTTAATCCATTCTATTGTTGGTTGTTGTGTCCAAAATACTAGGCTTGAATAATCTTTAAACAATTCAGTAATATCATTTGTGATTTGAATATTAGTCTTTCTTTGAGATTCAGGATCTAGATATTTTAGTACATTCTCTTTAACAAAATCACTAATGTTGTTCTCATCAAAATCTTTTTTACAAGCATAGTATGAAAGATTGTTTTCTGTATATATACCGAGTGAGAGAAGTTCGCTGCCTTCTTCCCATGGTAATTTAGAAAATTCTGTGTCGAGAAAAACATTCATAAAATTAGTATATCAGAATTGGAAGAAAAACTTTTTAATTAATCGTAATATCTTTATTTATATTTGTTCTTCTTAGAAATTCTCTGTCATGAGATACTACTATTATTGCTCCTTTGTATTCTCTTAAAGATTTCTCTAACATATTAAGGGTATGTATATCTAGGTGATTTGTAGGCTCATCTAAAAGTAAGAGATTTGCTCCAGATGAAAATATCATCGCTAACTGAATTCTTTTTAATTCTCCTATACTAAAATCCTTTACTCTAAGATGCAATGGACTAGTGAATAGAACTCTTCCCAAAGTTTCTTGCAATTCTGACTCTGTGAGATTAGAAAAACTTCTCATATATGTAATAATATCTTGATTCGGATCTTTCGGTATTATTGATTGAGGCAAATATCCAATTTTAACATAAGGATTGATGTCGTATTCACCTTGGGCTTTTATTTTGCCAATCAATATTTTCAACAGGGTTGATTTACCGGTTCCATTTGGTCCTAAAATAGCTAATCTATCTTGTCCTGATAGTTTAATCGAAAGATTTGTGAATAATGGTTGCTCAAATCCAAAAGAAAGGTCTTTAACTGTCAATATATTTCCTTGTATTGGTGATATTTCAGAGAGAATAAATTTCGGTAGTTTTGGTTTTAATGGTTCTCCAATCTTTTCCAATTCTCTTTCTATCCTTTTCTCTCTACTTTTTCCTGATTTCGCTATTTTTGCTCCTTTTGCTCTGTAGAAATCATTGTTAGAATAGTTGTCAAAACTTTTAGCTTTTTCTTTTAATCTTTTAATATCATTCATTAATCTACTCTTTTTAGCTTCCTGCTCCTCGTATTCTCTTGTTCTAGCATCGAATTGGCGTTGCTTTTCCTCTTCATAGAAAGAATAATTCCCTCCATATTTGTTAATATGTTTTGTTTCTTCATCTATTTCCCATATTGTACCTATTACATTATTTAAGAAATCTCTGTCGTGAGAAACAATTATTAATGCTGATGGTGTTTTCTTAAACCACTCTTCAAGAAAAAGGATATTGTTTAGGTCAAGGTTGTTAGTAGGCTCATCTAAGAGTAAAAGGTCTGGCTTACTAATTAGTAGACTAATGAGGGCCATTTTTGTAGCTTCCCCACCACTTAGGGAACGAATGTTTCTTTTTAAGAAAGATGTTGGGAAATCAAAGCCTTGTAATATTGTCGCTAATTCTTCAGGATATCTCCATAGTGAGTATGTATCCATCTTTTCTAATATAGATGCATATTCTTCATTGTATTGTAATTTATTGGTTTCAATTTTCCCTGTATATTCTATGTATCTATTATATATTTCTGCTTTCTCTCCCATTTGCTCATTAATATATTCCTGTACTGTTTGATCATTCTGAAGTTTAATATCTTGAGGTAAATATCCAACTCTTGACTTGTTTGGTATATTGATATTACCTAAGAAATCTATACTGGTATCTGATTCTTGATTTGTGGAGACTTTATAAATGGTCTCTAACAGTGTTGATTTGCCGGAACCATTTCGGCCAATTAACGCTATTTTCTCATATTCTGCTATGTCAATATCAGATTCGGATATGAGGATTTTATCTCCTCTATATAGTGAGTTGATATTTATTTGTAGTATGTTTTCGGAGGATTCTTCCATGTTTTAAAATATTTACTAGGATAGCTACTAATATGTCTCTTTTCTAATAACAAACTCTACTAACCTCTTTACTCTCTCTTTGTCTATTTCCTCTAAACTTCTTATCTCTATCTTCCTTGTAGTTTTACCACCTCCTTCAAAAAGTTTTTCTTCTTCTTTTGTTATGTTGGATACTGTAAAGCCCAAATTAACATGATCTTTTAGACATACAATATAGCAGAGGCCATTTTCAAATACTGGTACTCCCCAGAGCATAGTTTCTTTAAATTTAGGATAGAGTGACTTAACGGTATCTCTCAATTTAAGAGCTACTTCTTTTTGAGATGATTTTTGTTTTTGGTAATATTCTTCAACTGTCATAATAATTATTTTACAGGTATTAGATTAGGTTCCGCAATATCTGGCATACAACACTTATTTCCACTTTTTACTATTCCTAACGGAGCTAGAGTTAAAATAAAGTCAAATTCTGGAGAAAAGATTAAATTCTACTA
>CAZLAH010000030.1:0-4173 GCA_964557565.1 uncultured Candidatus Saccharibacteria bacterium | reverse complement strand
CTTTAACTCTTGGAGGGTTTGAATCAGAGATATTTTGGTACAAAGCAAGAGCATCTTTACTCAAGAACGATTTGGATAATGCCATTAAGAGCTATCAAAGAGCAGTTGATTATGCGGGCAAATCTCTTCCGGATGATTTGCTTAAAGAATATGTTGACATATTGGTAGAAAACAAGCAAAACCTAAAAGCAGAGGATTTTCTAAGTAATATTTTGGAAATTAAGGGGAATCCATATATTCTCTTACTTACTCTCCAGGTTGAATACGATTTAGAAGATACTCAGAAAGTCGATTACTATATCTCTCAGTTGAGTAAGAAGGATCTTACAGAAGAAGAGGAAATGAAATACATATATTGGAAAGTAAAAGTTATGCTAGACAATGGAGAGGATGATGGAATACAAGAGCTCTTAGATCAACTACTGGCACTCTCGAAGTATAATTCGCAATATTATCTTTTAAAAGGTAGATATGATCTCTTTTTGAACAATAAAGAAGAAGCAAAATCTTCTCTGGAGAAATCTTTGGAATATGATTTAAACAATCTCGTAGCAGAAGAAGCTTCAAGCCTGTTGTCTAATATCAAGTAGTTTTGTATAATCGCAACTGCGAGGATAGTATTAATATCTTCTTCTGTGTTAAATTTTACTAAAAATATAATGGATAAGAGTTCATACAATGTAAATATGCCTTTGGATAAGGTAAGAAATATCGGTATCATTGCACATATTGATGCAGGTAAAACAACAACTACTGAAAGGCTTTTGTATTTCACTGGACAGGTACACAAAATTGGAGAAGTACACGAAGGAGCTGCTACAACAGACTTCATGGAGCAGGAACAGGAAAGGGGTATTACTATTATGTCCGCTGCTATTACATGCTTCTGGAAGTACAATGATGAAATTCACAGAATCAACATTATTGACACTCCAGGTCATGTAGATTTCACCGCAGAAGTAGAAAGATCTTTGAGAGTACTTGATGGTGCTGTAGTTATCTTCGATGGTAGAAAAGGTGTAGAGCCACAATCTGAAACAGTTTGGAGACAAGCAAATAAATATGGAGTTCCAAGAATCTGTTTTATGAACAAAATAAACTTGATTGGTGGGAGTTTTGATCAAAGTTTTAAAACTATTAAAGAGAGATTGAGTAACAAAGCAATTGCGGTAACATTACCTCTAGGTAAAGAGCAACAGTTACATGGATATGTAGATTTGGTTAAAATGAAAGCATATGAATACAAGGGTGTAGATACTCCTGAACTATTAGAGGTAGATATCCCTGATGATATGGCAGAAACAGTTGCAAAGCATAGGGAGATATTGGTAGAGGCTTTAGCAGAGCAAGATGATGCTTTGATGGAGAAATATTTTGCAGGTGAAGAATTGTCTGTAGAGGAACTCTATGCTGCTTTGAGAAAAGGTACTTTGTCAAGAAATATATTCCCAGTGCTAGGTGGAGATTCTAGAACAGCTATGTCAAAAACATTACTGGACTACATTGTCATATGTTTACCATCTCCACTGGATAAAGAAGCTGTTAAAGGAGTACATCCAAAAACAGGAGAAGAAGTCTCTCGAGAAGTTTCTGAAGAAGCTCCATTCGCCTCATTGGTATTCAAGATTGTTAATGACCCACATATTGGTAATCTTTCATACTTCAGGGTATATTCTGGAAAGATAACTGCTGGATCATATGTATTGAATTCTACAAAAGGAATTAAGGAGAGAGTAAGTAGATTGATTCTCATGCATGCAGATGACAGAGAAGAAGTAGACTCCCTTTCTGTAGGAAATATTGGTGCAATAGTTGGCCTTAAAGACTCTGTTACAGGAGATACTCTTTGTGATGAAAACAACCCAGTTATTCTTGAAAAGATAGAATTTGCAGAACCTGTTGTATCACAAGCTATTGAACCTGCTACGAAATCAGATGAAGAGAAAATGTCTGAGGCATTAGGCCGATTAACAAAAGAAGATCCTACATTTAGAGTATCTTCAAATGTTGAAACTGGTCAAACCATTATCTCAGGTATGGGTGAATTACATTTGGAAATCATTGTAGACAGATTGAAGAGAGAATTTAATGTCACTGCAAATGTTGGTAAGCCACAGGTAGCATACAGAGAAACAATTAAGAGGATTGTTGAACAATCTGAAGGAAAGTATATAAAGCAATCTGGTGGTAAGGGTCAGTACGGTCACTGTTGGTTGAAGTTGGAACCAAATGAAAAGGGAAAGGGATTTGAATTTATAAATGCTATTAAGGGAGGTTCTATTCCTAAAGAGTTCATAACTCCAATACAGAAGGGTGTTGAAGATGCTATGAAGAATGGTGTAGTCGCTGGATATCCTGTTGTAGATATTAAAGTAACAGTATACGATGGATCCTACCATGAGGTCGACTCATCTGAGGCAGCATTTAAAGTTGCTGGATCTATGGCATTCAAAGACGGATGTAAGATGGGAGACCCTATACTTCTTGAACCAGTTATGAAAGTAGATGTTGAAACACCTGATTCCCATATGGGAGATGTTACTGGTTCTCTAAGTAGTAAGAGAGGACAAATACAAGGTACTGAAAGTTTAGGTTCTGGAGTAAGTAGGATTACAGCAAATGTGCCTCTAGCAGAGCTTTTTGGCTATACAAGTGAATTGAGATCTCTAACTAGTGGAAGAGGTAGTGCAAGTATGGAGCCTTCACACTATGCAGAGGTTCCTAGGAATGTTGCTGAGGAGATTGCAGGAAAGAAAGTATAGTGGACTTGATAAATATTGGATTAAGCTATTGCAACTGCGGTGACTTTTTGATAATATTCATCGCAGGTTCTTAAATTGGGAGAACTTTGTAAGAAATATATTATATTTAATTTATTAACAATATATTCATGGCAGATTTTAATAGAACTAAGCCACACATGAATATCGGAACCTTGGGTCATATCGATCACGGTAAGACTACATTGGTAAGAGGTATTCTTAATGCTCATACCGCAACTTTCTCATCTGATGATGAAAAAGCAAAAATGATCGATAAATTAGATAAAGATCCAGAATCTAGAGCAAAGTCAATTACAGTTGCTGTAGCACATGTTGAATTTGAAACAGATACAAGACACTATGCATTGGTAGATTGCCCAGGACATAAAGACTATATCAAGAATATGATCACTGGTGCAGCTCAAATGGATGGTGCAATATTAGTAATCTCATCAAGTGATGGTGCTATGCCTCAAACAAAAGAGCATCTTTTACTTGCAAAGCAAGTAGGTGTTCCTAAGATTGTTGTATTCATCAACACATTTGGCGAAGCAGATGAGGAAATTTTAGAATTAATCAAAGCTGATGTCCAAGATTTATTAACTAAATATGGATATGATGCAAATTGTCCAATAATTGTTGGAGATGCATTGAAAGCTCAAAAGGGTGAAGAAGAAGGATTGAATTCCGCAAGAGAATTGATGAAAGCAGTTGATGAATATATCGAATTACCAGAGAGAGATACTGAAAAGCCATTCCTTATGCCAATTGAAGATGTATTCTCAATTGAAGGAAGAGGTACAGTTGTAACAGGAAGAATTGATAGAGGTACAATAAAAGTTGGAACAGATGTTGAAGTTCTTGGAATGGGAAGAAAACCACAAAAGACAGCTGTAACTGGAATTGAAATGTTCAATAAGACATTGAATGAAGGTCAAGCAGGCGATAATGTAGGTATTCTTTTAAGAGGTTTGAAGAGAGAAGATGTTGAAAGAGGTCAGGTTTTAGCAATCCCTGGATCTATTAATACTCACACTGAATTCAAGGCTCAGGTATATGTATTGAGCAAAGAAGAGGGTGGAAGACATACTCCATTCATCACTGGTTACAAACCACAGTTCTATGTAAGAACTGCAGATGTCACTGGAGAAGTTGTATTACCAGAGGGTATTGAAATGGTTGCACCAGGGGACAATACTGAGTTTACAGTAAAGTTGGTATCACCAGTAGCTATTGAGAAAGGTGTATCTTTCGCAATTAGAGAAGGTGGTCAGACTGTTGGACAGGGTGTTGTAACAGAAGTTATTAAGTAAGATGATGATGCTCGAGGGTAGCTATGCTACCCTCGAGATATATAATTTAATTTAGCTCTTTTAAATAAATGGCAAGTCTAACAGCGAAAATTAGAGTA
>CAZLAH010000029.1:0-4194 GCA_964557565.1 uncultured Candidatus Saccharibacteria bacterium | reverse complement strand
ATAGGGGAAAGCTCTAAGGATTTTTTGTTAAAAGAACTTCCCAATATTGCTACCTGCTCCAATCTCACAACCTATGGATGGGAGGAGATGGCTTCCAATTACAAAGAGTGTAAAGATTTGAATGTCGTCGATATTTCCCTTCTAGCACATATTGTTAACTCTGAAAGAAGATCTTTCTTGATTAGTGATTTAGCTTTCGACTACTCAAGTATTTCTCTTTCTGAAAAAATTTCTCCATATGATTGTAAAAAGGTGTTAGACGTAATGGGGGAAATAAAGGAGAACCTTGTTAAGCAAGCCAATGATACCGTACTGTATGAGTATACAAAGCAGAGTATAAGGGATTCTTTGGGAATACAGGAAGAGTTTCTTTTAAATGTACAGAAGAAGGTAGAGGTTCCAGTTTCAATACTTCTGTCGAAAATGGAAAACAGAGGTATAAGGATAGATGTTGAGTATCTTGAGAAATTAAATAATGAGGTGTTAAAAGAAGTAAAGACTTTGGAAAAAGATATTTTTGACACTGTAGGACACGAATTCAATATCAATTCACCAAAACAGCTCTCCGATGTGCTTTTCAATGAATTAGGTCTGCAGTCTAACAAAAAGCTTTCCACGAGAGAATCTGTTCTCCATGATCTAGTTGGAACACATCCCTGTATAGAGAAGATATTGGAATACAGAGAATTGAACAAGATATACGGTACATATACAAGTCCTCTTCTTCAGATGGCAAAATCAGATCCAGAAAATTCCATACATACAGATTTCAAACAAACAGGTACTTCATCTGGAAGACTCTCTTCTGCAAACCCAAATATGCAAAATCTTCCTGCACAAGGAGAATGGGCTTCTAAATTAAGAAAAGCTTTTGTCGCAAGAGACGGCTTTAAGTTAATAGCTATGGACTATTCTCAAATAGAGTTAAGAATAATGGCAGATATGTCTAGAGACGATCTATTAATAGAGGACTTCAACAACAATCTAGATATCCATAGCTCTACAGCATCTAGGATATTGCAAAAAGATATTGAAGATATTAGTAAACAGGAAAGAAGTATTGGTAAAACGGTGAACTTCGGTATCCTTTTTGGTCAGACATCATTTGGATTGGCAAGCATGCTTAAGATCCCAAACGATGTTGCATTAGGATATATTAGAGCATACTTTGACCACTACCTAGGTGTAGAGGAGTATATTCGTACCTTGGAAAAAGAAGCTTACAAACTGGGATATGTACAATCAATGTTTGGTACAACAAGATATATTAGAGGCATTAAGTCATCTAATATCAGAATGAGAAAAGCTGCTCAAAGAGAGGCAGTTAATATGCCTATACAAGGAAGTGAATCTGACATTATGAAATTAGCTATGATAAAGATAGATTCTTTGATGGAAGAAGAGTTTAAAGATTGTGCCTTTATGCTTCTGCAGGTGCATGATGAACTAATATTCGAAGTTAAGAAAGATTGTGTAGCAAGCTTTGAAAAGAAGATTTTAGACATAATGAAGAATATTGTTTCCCTAGAGGTTCCCCTAGATGTTCATTCTTCTGTAGGGGATGACTTGTCCGAATTAAAGTAAGTAACAAATCCCCCAATTATTGTATATAATGAATAGAGGATAACTAACTATCCATGTGGATAATATTTTTGACGCAATGTTATGAATAAACAAGCCAAAAAAGACAGGGGACTTCTGTTCAATATAATAGTTCTAGGGACCTCTCTCTTTGGTCTGTTTTTGATCATATTTCTTAAACTAGTGGCGAGTAAAGAATACCCTCAATCTCTTTTACAGGAAGATCTGCCTGAGGGTAGGGTAAAAACTTCGAACAAGAAGAGTAAGGACATCCAAGGATTGAATGGGAGGGAATCTCAGATACTAGAGCGCATTGAAGAGAAGGGTAGTCTAACTCCTAAGGAGATATATTCTCTGTTTCCAAATGTTTCTTCTCGTACTTTGAGAAGAGATATGGACTCTCTTGTAGCTCACAAGTTTGTAAAACAGAGTGGAGTTACTAAATCTACTAAATATATATACATAGGAGGGTAATATGGAGAGTATTAAATTCTCTGAAGCTTGTAAGGTTTTTGATGTAATTGAAAAAACAGCTTCTAGAAATGAGACAACAGAAATACTTGCAGAATTCTTTAAGAAATTAGAGAAAAAGGATGCTCAAATCCTCTCTTACTTTGTACTTGGTAGGGTAGCACCATTTTTCGTCAATAGCGAATTCAACTACTCAGAAAAAAGTATTATCAATATGTTGGAAATGTATGAGAAAGTTGAGAAAAAGGGTGTAGATATTAAGAAGATTAGGGAAAAGACAGGTGATATTGGAGATGCAGTATATGAAGTCCTTTCAGTGTCAGAAATCAAAGGAGATTCTCTGTCTCTGGAGTACATATATGAAGAGCTTTGGAAGATAGTAAATACGTCAGGAAACGGTTCTGTTGAATCAAAGAATACCATCATATTAAGGGTTTTGAAGTCTCTGTCTCCTCTGGAAGCCAAGTACTTCTTCAGAATTGTATGTGGCTCATTAAGGTTCGGTATCAATTACAGGACTTTGTTGGATGTATTCTCGTATGTAATATCTGACGACAAGTCTCTCAAGGAAGATCTAAACAGGGCATATGGAGTATGTGGGGATATAGGGTGGATATGCTCCAAAGTAGTAAATACAACAAAGGAAAATGCTTTAAACAGTCTTCGAAATATTGAAATAACTCCAGGTATACCTGTAATGTCTAGATTGGTAGAAAGAGTTTCCGATTTCGAGGAAGTTTTTGAGAGGCTACAGCCTCCTGTATTAGTTCAATCAAAATTTGATGGACTAAGATGTCAAATACATAAATATGATATGGCTGATTTCTCGAAAGAAGTCGATGTGTTATGGAGTAGGTATATAAAAGAAGAACAAGAAAAAGGACTTTTTCAAATAGAGGAGAGTGGTGCTGTTGTGAAGCTTTTTACCAGGAATCTTGAAGATGTCACAGATATGTTCCCAGAACTAGTGGAGGATGCAAAACGTATGGAAAATAAGTCATTTATTTTGGATTCCGAAGTACTTGGTTGGGATGGCGAGAAGTTTTTACCTTTTCAAGATACAATGCAGAGGAGAAGAAAGCATGGAATAGGTGCTTTGAAGGAGAATATCCCCGTAAAGGCTATGTGCTTTGATATTTTACATATTGATACAAAGCCACTTTACAGTCTTGATACTGAAAAAAGGATCTCTATACTTAACGATATGAATACAGTAGGGAGTATAGAGAAGTGTCAGACACTAGAGGTTTCTTCTGTAGAAGAACTGCATGACATTTTTATGGAAAATATCTTAAAAGGATACGAAGGGATTATTGTTAAACAGAAGAAGGGTGCATATCTTCCTGGTGTAAGGAACTATGAATGGATAAAGTTGAAAAAATCCATGATGAATCACATGGTAGATAGTGTAGACCTCGTTGCTATTGGTTACTATCTTGGTTCCGGTAGGAGAGCAAATTTAGGTGTAGGGGCAGTTCTAGGAGCTGTATATAACGAAGAAGAAGATATATTTGAAGGAATATGTAAAGTAGGAACTGGGATAACGGATAGTATGCTTAAACAGATAAGGGAAGACTTAGGAAAGGATATAGTAGAAGAAATACCTGTAGATATGAGAATTCCTAAATCTCTTCTTCCGGATGTCTTAGTAACACCTAAGATTGTCTTCACTGTTGAAGCTGATGAGATTACTAAGAGGATGGAAAAAGGTGAAGAAAAGATAGGTGGAGGTTTGTCTCTTAGGTTCCCAAGATTGGTTGGGTGGAATAGGGATAAAAGCTCTACAGAAGCTACTTCTGTAAAGGAATTGGAAGAAATATATCAGTTGCAAAAAAGTAATAAGTAAATTCCATCTTTTGCACTTGCATCCTGCTATTTTGTGTGTTAAAATCCTTGTCACGAGTTTGGGATTATATAAAAAGGAGATACAGGCTTCCTCTTAGAGTAAAAACAATCTCTAATGAACCCCTGATAATAAGATATTTACATATCTTCAAATAGTTACCTCTCTCAGCTCCTTAAAAGTTGAAGAGTGACAGGAAGTCTAAATATTATTGACTTTCTAAAATTTAGTGTGAAGGGTTCACACAATTCATTTAGTCAGACATTTAAATCCAACATAGTACTGGTTGGTCATTTTGC
>CAZLAH010000028.1:0-4937 GCA_964557565.1 uncultured Candidatus Saccharibacteria bacterium | reverse complement strand
CAAATGAGAAGAAGAACTTCTGGTATGACTACTTTACTAGAAAGTTAGAAGAACAGAAATCAACATTAAAGACAATTACAGAAGTTTCAGAGTGTCTGGCAGGGGAGAACTGTTTACTTGAAGATACACAGTCAATATCAGTAGACAAAGGAACAGTATGTAGAGGAAATGTATTAGTTAAATCAGATGAGAACATATCTCTAACACCAAACATTACAAGTGGGAGTGCAACATCAGGATGTATATTCTTAGCTAAGGGGAACATATATATCAAGGGAGGAGATTACTTAAGTGGAGGTAGTAGTGAGGTTAAGTATGACAGAATTGATGGCTTCTTGATTGCTGAGGATACTATTGAAGTAGAGTATGTTGATCAAAGTAGGATAGTAAGAGATGGTTTGGAGATACATGGAAGTGTAATAGCTTTAGGAAGAAACCAAGAAAATACAGTTGCTCTTAATGTTAGGAGGGATTTAAGGTTATACAACTACACATACCCAACCTTAGTTGTTTCTACAGATGCTAAGTATATGAAGATAGCGGACAGATTTTTTGGAACAGAATCACCTATTTACAAAAAAGAAGTCGGATTCAAAGGCTTATAGCCAGAAAGAAAAATGAAAAGAAAATTTATACTTACAATTCTAGTGTTACTTCTGTTATTTTGCTCCGTGGGCTCCTTTTATTTATTTGTTTCAAAAAAGCAATGTAACAAGACACCATCAGGCTTTCCGTTCTTAGAGAATTTCATTTCCTTAAATTCCTGTAAAGAAAAAAGTTATGAATTTCTAGCAATCATATATTCACCAGAATTCAATAACAACGAAGTTACTTTTGATTTAAATATAATTAACAAAGAAAATAAGAGTAGTGACTACTTAGAAAATATAACTCTCCCATTAGATAAAACATATTCAAATGGTCCAGAACTATCTGATCCTTTTGTTGGACTTGTTAGGATTCAGATGGATTTTGAATCTAAAAGTAAGACGATCTTTAATAATGACCTTGAACTAAGAAGTGTTATCATAAATAAAATTGATGAAAATGATTTGAAATTTGATGATATTGAAAAGAGTATCTCAGAATCAATTCTTAGAAATCCTTTAAAGGAGGAAGAACCATCAATACCAAGGACAACACACATATATGCTGATAACCAACAGTTTTTATCCGAATATTCAAGATACCCTGACAACCAAGAATTATATTATTTCTGGTTAATCTCTTTTGTAGAGAAGAATTGGGGAAATACAAATATACAAGAGATATTTAAGGAGAAACCTGATACAGAATCTTCTATTGCTAGGGAAAAAGAATATATACTGAAAGATAAAGACAAATTGGGAGAAAATGCATTTCTGACCAAATTTACTTATTCATGCAAATTAATTAAGGATATAGAGAAAAATGTTGGGGAAATAGATAAGGAAATAAAGAAATATTATTGTAATGAATCTTTACTAAAAAGCAGTATTCAAAATCTATACGATCATTACAAAGATACAAATTCTTTTAGTATTACTCATAATGAGTTTACAGACAGAATTTTGATAACAAGTACAGCAAAAGATGATGCTAAGAATTACAAAAGAGACAATAATCCAAAATTATCACTAGTGGAAGCATACTGGGATTCTGATATAAAAAAGAAAAAAGACCTTGAGGAGAAGGCTCGATTTGGGACAGAGAATAGTTACTATATGTATATGTTACAAAACAATAATATTCAAAACCAATGTGCTTTAGCGTATGCTTACTCAATTGCCTTTCAAGAAAGCAAGGATAATTACTACAGAGAAATTCTTGACTTAATAGCTTCTTCAATTTCGTTAGATTTCTCTAATTCTTTGAAGGCATTTGAAAATAGTGTTTACTCATCTGTAATATGTTACAAAGCATTTGAAAGTAATACCTTTGTGTCTCAATTTGTTAAAAGTAATTTTTACAAAATGATACTTTTGAACAACAGGAATTCTGAAAATGAAATTGGAGTTTGGGAGAATTACAATGAATATGATTTAAAAACAAATGCTTTCATACTTAACATATTACTTCAACAGAATGACTAATAAAATCAAGACAACACTACTTTTTCTTACAGTATCATCATTAATTTTTTTCTTTTTGAGCTCAAGTATATATGCTGATTGTCCTGGTTGTGGTGATTTATGTGCTGGTGGAGGAAATTGTTGTAATAACTCTAGATGTGAATGTGGCGATTGTAATCCATGTAAGCCACATGCTTGTAGTGGATGTACACCAATATGTCCAACTGGTCAAAGCACTACAGTCTCAGGATATCTTTGTAAACAAAATCTACAAAGTTGTTCTGGTACTACAGGTTGTAGTGGATGTACTTTGTACGGTTCAAGTTACTGTTACCTACCCGAAACAAACAGTAGTGCTTTTCCTCCATCGCAACCAACAGAGGTATCTCTTTTAATTGATGGTACAAAATATACACTCTCAACAGACAAGAACAATCCAACATTAATTGGAACCGATACACTTGGAGATCTAGATAAGCTCAAGTCTGAAGAAAATATTACAAGAAAGATAAACAGTCTTAACAATGGGATATTAAATAGAACAATAGAACCAGGAGCAAGTGGAAGTGGAGATGATGCAGGGATTTCAGGAATGACAATCATAAATGATAACGGGGTATATAAAATGTGGTACACAGGATATGATGGTAGTGTCTACAGAATATATTATGCAACCTCTGCTGATGGTAGGAACTGGACAAAATTAGATAACAGCATTCCACCCACTTCAGACAGTGGGTGTACGGGTGGGAGAATAGCATTAGGGAAAAATGGTAAGGGTGATGATGCAGGTGTAAGAAACCCATCAGTGATAAAAGATGGTGACACTTACAAGATGTGGTATGCAGGCTCTGATGGTGCATCTTACAGAATATATTATGCAACTTCTACAGATGGAATAAATTGGACAAAAGTTAACAACACCACACCTCCAACACAAGACAGTCCTACCTGTTCTATACTCATAGGTGGTAAAATTGTTTGTGGTTATACACCAATTATGAACCTTCATGGGAGATTAGGACTTGGAACAAATGGTAGAGGAGATGATTCTCAGATACTTTCATCATCAGTAATAAAAGACGGTGATACCTACAAGATTTGGTATATAGGTTCTGATGGCACATCGTATAGAATATATCATGCAAGTTCATACGATGGATTGTCATGGTCTAAATACAGCAATGAAATAGTAACCATTTCAGACAAGATTAGCTCAGCTGGAAGAATACCTCTTGGCACAGAAGGTAAAGGTGATAGTTCAAATATTAGTGCAGGATTATCAGTAATAAAGGACGGGAATACATATAAGATGTGGTACAGTGGTTTAAATAGTACCACATCTAGAATTTACTATGCAACATCATACGATGGGCTAACTTGGAAGAAGGAAGACAATACAATCCCTACAATTTCAAATTCAATATCAACGCACGGAAGAATTCCACTTGGTGAAAATTTATCAGCAGGTTGGAACTGCAGTGATATGGGTGGATTTATTGTTTGTAAGCAAGTAATCGCACAAGATGCTCTCGATACTAAGAATGTATCATTCCCATTCGTTATTAAAGATGGTGAAAAGTACAAACTATGGTATGTGGGAAAAGATAGCTCAGATATTGTTATTAATGCAGAGATTAGCAAAGATTACCTTATTCAAGTATCCACACCAACACAACCGAAACCAGCAACTGCAAGAGAGATTGGATATGAGTATAGGGTAGATAATTTTGGATTAAACCAAGAACTTAAGGACAACCTGTCTTGCTCAGATACATCAGGTGAAGATTTCTGTTCTAGTGACTCACAGACATACCAAGACTTCTTACCAAAATCGACCCCAATATCACAAGTTCTTCAACCTGGAGCATCTGGTGAGATATCTGTACTAGCATACCATTTAGACAGATGTGATGATGATAAAGTATATTCCATACCACTCCAAGGATACTATAAAATAAACTCGCAGTCAGAAATAGTAGATCCTTGTGATTCAAATCCTGCAATTCCATCTGACGATCCAAATTGTCCAACTGAACCAACTTGTGATATGAATCCTGACGAGGACTGTACAATAGATAATATTATTCCTACAAAAGTAAAGTGTAATAGAGGAACTTCAGAGACATGGTTTACAGGAAAAGATCAAAATAATCCATTGAAAGTAAGACTCTCTTTCTCAGATAAAGATGGTACTTCTGATATAAAAGGTGCTGTTACCTGGTTAAGCAAAGATAATAAAACTCCAACTGAATTAAAAATAACCGATAACTATACCAATAGTGAGCTAGATGATTTAGGAATACTCATAAGGAAGAATGGTTCCAATTGGGATAATCCAAATATATATGGAAGTACAGAAGGATCATTTGGCAAATTTTCAGAAACAGACAACAGGTTAGTGCTGAAAAATCATAATGGAGAAGAAATAGCATCCATAATTAAAAATTCAGATAATACATATGTAAAAGTATATGAAGGAGAAATTGTTACATTTGAATTTGAATTAATGTTCTCTCCTACAGGCTCAAATGAAAACTTAGGAGGTATATATAATGTCTTTACTCAAGGTGTTGAATCTGTTTCAGTAATCAATGAAACACTTTCACTTTCTTCTTTGAAAAGATACTTTAACTGGGGCATAGATATGGAAGATCCAACAATCACAAACTTTGATGAAGATGTACTTACACCTACAACATTTACACTCTCATGGGATATTGATGGTACTAAATCAAATATCATTGACTTCATCATCAATGCATACAGAGTAGAACCTACAGAGAATGGTATTGTTGGAAGTATCTCAATGACTAATCCTAACAAAGGGCAAATACAACTTAGTGAGTTTGACAATCCTACCTCTGATGACATTGGAAGATATGC
>CAZLAH010000027.1:0-5174 GCA_964557565.1 uncultured Candidatus Saccharibacteria bacterium | reverse complement strand
AATGCTAAAGCAAAAACAATTCTTACAATTGAAGGATCTATATTGAAATACTCTCCAAGTCCTCCACAAACGCCACCTATTATTTTGTTTTTTTCTGATCTGTAAAGTAATTTTTTCATTTATTTGTTTATTTAATATTATCTATTTTGATTATATCATTTAGTTCTTTCCTGACAACAAGTTCACGAAGGATTCCATATCGTTGAATACATGGACTCTAGATATTGAGTATTTGTTTGATGGATAGTGGTCTATTTTCTTGCCACAAGAAAAGCCTAATACATATCCACTTGATGCAACAGTATTAAAAGCTTCATCATTTGCTACACATCCTGGATAGGCAATTGCATATACTGTTTTACCTGTTCTAGCTTGCAATGATGATTTACTTCCAGCTATTTCTGAAACGAGTTTCTTTTTGTCAGTTATTTGAGCCAGATTTGGATGGGTAGAGCTGTGTGAGTCTATGTTCATGCCATTAAGAGCCATTTCTTTCAATTGCTCTGATGAAATGGAGCTTCTTGAAGATGTAATAAAAAAGACTCCGGTTTGACCGTATTTTTTCAATATAGGGTATGCTTGTGTGTAATGAGAACTTGTTCCATCATCAAAGGTTAGCATTATTGTTTTTTGGGAAGGATTTTTCCCAGAAGCAAGTATCTCACTGAATTCTTTTGATGATATTGTTTTGTAATTCATTTTGGTTAAGTATGCAATTTGTTTTTCAAACATCTGTGGTGATACATACAAACCTTTCTTGAATTTGTTGCTACCTTTTGGAGCTTCTGCTATTTGGTGATACATTAATACTGGTATTCTAACTGTATTTTTTGCTTGCAATATTGGTTTTGTGTCATATGATTCGTTAAAATTATCATTGTTTACATTCTTAGTATTTTCTCCTGTTTGTATATATGGTGATAATGTAAGAATATCTTTGTTGTCTTTTGTGATAATTTTCAATAGTATTTTAAGATTTTGTATTTGTACTCCAGTATATTGTTTGTATATTGTTGTATATATATCTTCAAGGTCTATCTCTGATACATTGTTTTCTAAGATATTAAGTTTTTCTCTCACTGTATCTCCAATTGGAATATTTTTTTTCTTCTCTTTGAGTATATCTGTGTATTTGTTTTTAAGATCCTCCACATCTTCTCTATATATTTCTTGAAGTTTATTTTTTTCTGTAGGATTTTCTTTTGAATCCTCTGTGTAGTTTTTGCTTATTATTGAATCGAGTTCTTCTATATATTGATACTCTTCCTTTCTATTTGTTATTGATATAGAGAGTGAGAAGAATTTCTTTTCTGTTTCACTCATATTTGAAATCTTTTCTGTTGCTTCTACATATTTGTTCTGATTTAAAAGTACTATTGAATCAAGAACTGTATCCCATGTGTTTTGCACATCTTTGCTCTTGTCTAAAACAGTTAAAAGCGAGAAGAAAGTATTTGAAGAATGAAGAATTGATTTAAGTTTTGGTAATAGTTCATTGTTGATTATTTGTTTCGAAAGTTCTTGATCTTTTCTTTCTAGGTATTCAAAGTACATTTCTCTTGTAATTAACAAAGGATTGCTGTGTTGCAATATGAAAGTGTAATCTAGTCCTTGATTATCTATTACTGTTTGGCCGTATCTTAGTAGCTCTACTCTATTTTTATTTTCTAATGATATATTTAGACTCTGTAATGTTGCTCCATAGTTACTTGGAAGAATATCAAATTCTTTTTGATCGGTAGATTCTTTTGGTGGTGTTTGTAATTGCTCATAATTTTGATTGCTTGCAAATTCAAAGGTAAAGTTTTTTACTGTGTATATATATGAGAAAAATATGAACACTATTACACCAAGTACAACAATTGGGAGAATGTGGTAAGGAAATCTTTTTTTTGTTTTATTCTTCTTTCCTATATTTCGATGTATATATTTTTGTAATTATACTTCCCAATATTACTATGATTGATACTACTGATGCTCCTGTAACAAGGTCTGATGTGTTAAAGAATTTTACCAATATGCCAACTATTGACCATATTATGACTAATGGATATATGTAATCTTTTTTAATATTGAGTGTAAGTAAAGCTAGGATCGTTGCTACTCCTATCATTATTGCTGACCACATTTCTTCTCTAATCCCAAACCTATCCCATGTTGTTAATGAGAGTGCTGCTGCTATATTTGCAACTGATGCCACTGAAACCCAACCTAGGTAGAGTCTAAACATGAAGCTTTTGATCAATGGATATCCATTTCTTGAAACCTTTTGATATATCAAAATTAATGCAAGAAGGAGAACTATCATAGCGACAACACTTAGGTATACATGTTTGTAATGCCAGAGTAAGATCCAAGAGCAGTTTGCAATACCGGTAATTAATATATATGGGAAAATCTCTTTATCTGTTTTACTGTAATTAAAGAAGGTGTATATTGCATAGAAGATTTGAGAAATATATATTAATCCCCAAATTGAAAATACATATCCTGCAGGGACAAAGTATATTCGTATATCATCAGAAAGTTCCCCTGTCGTGTATCCATTTATCGGTAGTATATTCGCTAATGAATTTATTAATATGGTGACTAATATGGATAGTAAAATTACGATTTGCAATAAGTATTTCTTAAACACAAGAATAGTAATAAATTTATGTCTTCATTGTATATATGTATTAGGAATTTTTCAAGAGAGGATTAAGTGGGCTTGGTATTTGTGAATGAAATCATATCAAGCCCACTCTTGGGGTGGAGAATTTTGTCTGCTAGAGTTACTGTTCTTGTTTAGTTGCCTTTCTTTCCGTTTCCTTTGGTAGGCTTTTGTTTCTTTTTTTCATCTTCTTTGTTCTGAATCCTAGTAGACAAAAATATCACCTCCTTCCTTTTCAGAGTATGAATATTATATACAGGAAGTATTTAAATTCAAAATATTTGTGATACTATTTATATGGTAATTTCAATTAAGTAAACAATTATGCCAAAAACAGAATGGTACGAAGGTAAAACAGGTAAAGCTGAGCATTTAGTATATCTAGATAGTAAGGCAGAAGAACTGAAGAAACTTTTAAACCATGAAAAAAGTATGATCATCAGGGGAGCTAGTGGCAAGAAATGTCCATTAGGTGGTAGAGCAAAAGTTGGAGATGTTGTGTATTTTGTAGAAACAGGAGGTAATATGATGGTTATTCACAGAGCAGTTATTAAAAATATCGTGGAAAGTTACAAGATGACTTTGGAAGAATCAATTGCTTTTATAAAGAAATATGAAAAGCAACTTAATTTGTCAAAACCTCAATACGAGAGGTGGAGCTCGAAGAAATGCTTGGGAGTCTATGAATTAACAAATTTAGAAGAAATTACACCTTTCAAATATAATCGCGAAAACAATATGGATGATTGGATAATTACTGATGATATAGAAAAATTAAAAGTGAAGAACTAGTAAGTTTGTTTCTAAAGAATTGTTCCTCCTCCTACAACGATTTCTTTGTTGTAGAATACTACTGCCTGACCTGGAGTAATTGCTCTCTGTGGCGTCTTGAATCTTACTAGAATACTTCCATTCTCTAAAGGGGAAATAGTTGCAGGTGATTCTTTTGCTCCATACCTTATCTTTGCATCTACTTCCATATCCTTTTCTAGCTCATCTATCGATATTAAATTAATATCAACAGCTATCAGTTCAGAACTATATCCTTGAGAATCATCACCTACTACCACCTCATTTTTTTCAATATCAATTTCAATTACATACAGAGCTTTGTTGGAAGGAACGCCTAGTCCTTTCCTTTGTCCAACTGTATAATTGAAAATACCATTATGTTTACCAAGTTTATTACCCTTAGTATCTACAATGTCTCCAGGTTTAACCTCAACATCAGAATTCTCTTCTATGAATTTACTGTAGTTATTGTCTTTAATAAAGCATATCTCCTGACTATCAGGTTTGTTATGTGTCGGTAGATCTAGTTTTTTGGCTATATTTCTTACATCCTCTTTTTCTAAATCCTCTAATGGAAAGAGAACTTTAGAAAGTTGCTCTTGAGTTAAATTATACAAGAAGTATGTTTGATCCTTTCTTTGGTTGGAGGATTTTTTAAGTAAATATCTACCGTTTTCTTTTTCTACTTTTGCATAGTGACCTGTTGCAATGAAATCCATTCCCAGATCAACAGCTTTATTTAGTAGTTCCTCAAACTTTATATATCTATTACATACAACACATGGATTTGGTGTTCTGCCATCTAGGTATTCGGAAATGAAATACTGGATTACTTTTTGATCAAATTCTTTTTTAAGATCGAAGGTAATATGGGGAATGTTTAGTATTTTGCAAACTTTCTTAGCATCTTCAACACTTAAGAAAGAGTGACAGCTATTCATTAGTATTGTAGCTCCTGTGACATTGTATCCCTGCTCTTTAAGTATGTATGCTGAGACCGAACTATCTACTCCTCCACTCATCCCTATCATTACTTTTTTTGATTGTTTATCTTTCATATTGAAAGATTATATCATTCGCAAAGGGCTATTTGTTCACAACCTTGAATGATACTGTGGCATTCTCACTTGCATTAAACTCCCCTATCTCGTTAACTTCTTGTATGACTTGTGTACAAATCTCATCTTCTGTTGGAGGTGTTACCGTTGAGGTTACATATACTTGCTCAGGATAGCTCTCTGCTACTAGTGCATCAGTAGATATTTTGTAGCATGGATTTGGTAGTTCACCCTTGACTGTATATCCCCAGAGATTCTCACCTTTGTATGTATATTCAAAAGTGAGTGAGTCTTCTGTTATGGTCTGCACACTATTTGTATCTTCTTGCTTACCATTTTGTAATTGTATATATACTTGGTAACCGACAATTACTAGGAATGAAATGATCAACAAAAATATTGCAACTAGCAAAAAGTTTTTCTTTTCCATGATGTATTTACTTTAAATTATTTGTTTTTCTTTTTTCGACCTTGTATATCAAAAGGATCCATATACTACCAAGCATCATTACTATGCCTGCGGAAACGATAACAATATCAAAATATATTTCTCCAAGGCTGGCAATTATCCCTATCAATGTACTAAGTATTGCTGTAGCTAAGCTGATGATTGTCTCATATGTAGCATACTGTACACCTTCTCTTCCTTTGTCTACATTTGTAGCAAAAAG
>CAZLAH010000026.1:0-5310 GCA_964557565.1 uncultured Candidatus Saccharibacteria bacterium | reverse complement strand
TGTGAAATTCCCCAATCATTAATATATCTTTTTACCTTTTCATCTGGAAGCTCTACTAACTCCTTTGCTATTCTTTCCTTCTCTTCTTCAGACACTTCAATAACTGGAATATCAGGTTCAGGCATATACCTGTAATCATCAGCTGTTTCTTTGCTTCTCTGGAACTCTGTGATAGCCTTCTGTGCGTTCCATCCTCTTGTCTGTTGTACAATCTCTTTTCCTTCTTCGATCTCCTGTACCATTCTCTCAACCTCGTACTCAATGGATTTTTCTACGGCAGATATTGATCCAATATTCTTTACTTCCACCTTACTATTCAATTTGTAATTTCCAATTGGCAATATCTTTCCATCTTTTAATTCCCATTTACCTTTCTCCTGTACAGAAATATTTGGTTCACACCTCATCTGCCCCTTTTCCATATCTGCATCTGAAATGGAGAGATACCTAGCAATCTGTCTAACCTTTGTAGCAAAATCTTTTGCATCCTTAGCACTCTGTATACATGGTTTTGTAACAATTTCAATTAATGGTACTCCTGATTTGTTGTAATCAATTAATGAGTAATCTTTTCCATTCTCTGTATGATGCGTTGATTTAGCTACATCTTCTTCCTGATGTATTCTCTCAATCTCAACTCTGTTACCATTGAAAAGATCAATATATCCATTAGAACATATGGCTCTTTTGTATTGACTAATCTGATATCCTTTTGGAAGGTCAGGGTAGAAGTAATGTTTTCTGTCAAAATATATCTCACCATCAATATCACAATGTGTAGCTAATCCCATCAAGATACATAGTTCAAGGGCTCTTTTGTTTGGAATTGGCAATGCACCAGGTAATCCTAAACATACAGGACATACATGGGTATTAGGTTCTTTTTGAAAATATCCAGTAGGGCACTTGCAAAACATTTTGGATTTGGTATTGGTCTGTACATGTATCTCCAATCCAATTATGACATCATATTTTTCAGTATTTAACATGAGGATATATTAACAATTTTACTCCCATTATTCAATTTCCTGTATCAATATCTCATCTTCCTTTTCTAACATCTCCTTACTCAAAACATAGTAGGTTCCTCTTCCCCTGCCTTTAGAAACGATATATTTTTTTTCGATCATATCTTGTAGGTCTCTGAAGGAAGTCATGAATGATACTCCCATCATCTTTGTTACTTTGCTTCTAGTTACTTTCTGATTTATGCTTAGGTAATCTAGTAGTTTGATTTGTCTTGAATTCAATGTTAATTCCAATGAGCCTTGTTTCTTTACTTTGGAGACGTATGTATCTACTACCTCTTTAGACATATCGATAGCTGATATGGAGATAGTGTACAGAAATGCCTCTAAGAAGGTTGTTAGGTCAAGATTGCTCTTGGATATCTTAAAGGCAGAGAGTATATCTTCTCCAATATTGTTTACAGATTTAAATAGAGGGATCATATTGTCTGGATTGTAACCATATTTCTTGCTCAGCATCTCTAATATCAGTATTGCAGTCATTTGGTTCCCAGACATGAATGGTGCCTTGTCTATGAATTCATACAGCAATACCCCCATCTTAATTAATCTGTGATTACTGTCTTTGCCATTCTGTATCCAATCGAATATTTCGTTGAAATGTGATACAGCTTCCAAGTGAGGGTAGAAATCTCTTCTCTTGTACCAAGTATCATATATTTCATTTGGTTTTTCAGAAAACTTTCTTAACTTACCAATATCCCAATCATCTACAATGCCTTTCATTATTAGTCTGTTAATATGTATTGCAAGTTCTGTAGATGGTTTTAATGCATTGTTGTTGTCATATGATTTTACAAAATCTTTTGCATTTCTGAAGTTAGTAAATATCTTGAAAGCTTTCTTTTGTGATGGCATCTCCTGTCCTCTCTGTATGAGTAATGCTTTGTTGTAACCAAGTGGAGATCCTACTAGTTCTCCCAAGTGTTCAATATCTTCTGCTCCAAATTTCTCCTCCAATGTAATTTTGTATTTGTCAGGAAGAGGGTGATACTTAATATCATTGATTGAGAGTTCATACTTAACTATGTAGTTTAATATGAGGTTTGTTAGTTTGTATTTAGGTGTTTTCATATCAATATATTTCTGAGCTGATGGATGGGATCGAACCATCGACCTGTCCCTTACGAAGGGAATGCTCTACCAACTGAGCTACATCAGCAATGTAACAGTATTGTAACAGAGAGTCTTAGAGAAAGCGAGAGACGGGATTCGAACCCGCGATCTTCTCCTTGGGAAGGAGACATTCTACCAACTGAACTACTCTCGCATGTGTGTATTTTACAAGTAAAATACTAAATTATCTAGTAAAATATATTGTTAAAATATATTTCTTAACCCATAGTTGATTTCTTTCTTAGGAAGTTGTAAAATCCGTGCGTTCTTTGAAAATTGAAGAAGAGAGAAAAACATATTCAGTAATTTCCCTAAAGGAGGGAGAAATGAAAAAATTACGAACGTTGTTACCTTTGATTGTTGTGTTTGGTCTTTTGTTGACAGCCAGTTCAGCTTTTGCCTGTGGTCCTCTGGAGTGTCCTGAGGGTACACATGAAGAGTGTACCGAAACCGGGTCAGTGTTTGTCTGCGATATCGGTCATAATGAGTGGGTCTGGGTAGGTCCGATGCCATGGAATTTCGACAGGGTTTATGTTTGTGATCGCGGACATGAAGAGCCTGTCGTTGAATGCTCCTGTGTTGCAGATGGCGAAGAACCAGTTATTCCGGTAACCGGTGGCGCGCCTGCATGGGAATGGCCTTCAAAACCTGAAGTTCCGATGTGCACAGATCTCGAATGCGCAGAATTCACTTGGGATGAAGCGATAGCCCCTGCGGCCGGAACGATGAATATCATCTGGACGATGGGCGAAGTGCCGAACTACATATGGTCATACCTCAACCCGGACCTGAATGATGACATGGTGGTTGGAATTGATGGTTGGCTGTTCAATTGGTTGCCGGTCTCCCGAGCCTACATGGTCTCTCCTGAAAAGTTCGAGATCATCTATGCTGGTGAAGTAATCGAAGCGGCACCAAGTGATAAGGTCGGCGGTTTATACCTCCTCTCGGCTCCTCCATCGGGCGATTGGCGAATAACCAAGGGTCTCACTGCCGGCGTGTTCGATGAATACTCCTGGACCGAATCGATGCGGTTCCGCGTAGCTGAAGACGATCCCTGGGTTGTTAACAACCTGCTTTCCTGCCGCGGCAACGTTCTCGACGAATAACCACTTCGCCAGATCTCTACCGTATTAGAAATAAATAAAACTCTCTTCTTCTTCTTCAAGGGGTAGGGGATATCTAATTCATGGTTCAACCATGAGCTTCTTAGAAGCAAAGATATCCCCTGCAGTACCCCCATATTAAACATTTCAACCAATAGTACATTTCTTTAAGACATTGTATAATCAACTGTTCTTTTCAAACCTATAACAAAGGAGGAAATATGAGCAAGAAAAAAGTTGTTTATACAGTTTTTCTAATATCCTTAATATTACTATCAATTTCTCTACTAACCTATTCAGTATGTATTGTATTCTCCACTTGGCAAAAAGCTGTATCAGTATGTCCTCTTACGGATATGCAGGAAATTGCGGGAAAGAGATCCTTCAGAATCTTTTTCCTCGCCTCTCCAAGTGAAATACCTATACCATATGGGTATAGGTGTATAACTGTAAATAAAAATGGTATTTTCGAATTCTATTTTGTAGAAGAAGAAAGAGAGGATAAAGAATATATACCAACAATCCCTAAGACATACTTCTGAGTTATCAAGTTTGAAAGGGACAGGGGTGTCTCACATGGCTTTAAGCCGAGGCATCCCTTTGTACCCTTTTCTTTACTTAAGTAATTGTTTCTTAACCATTACCCAATCACCCTTTAATTGCTCACCTAAATCTTCTGCAACCTTCTCTGATACCCTAGAATCTCTTTTTAATTCACTTACTACCTTCTTTACTAAACTTCTGTACTTCTCCTCATCTATTAACTCACCTGCTTTTCTCATATCTCTAACCTTCTTCATTACAATTCTCCTCGTATCCTCATATACATCTACAACCTTCTCCTCTACATCCTCTGCAAGCCTCTTAATATCCTCTCTTGTTTCTTTCCCAGACTTTGGTGCTAAAAGAATACCAGCTACTGCACCAGCCATTGCGCCAAAAACCATACCCTTAAAAAAAGACATTGGATCTTCACTTCTCATATATATTTAGAAAGTAAATTTAAATACCTCAAACCTTAAAAAATTTCAAAACAATATATCCAATTATGACAAAAAGACTTGGAATCAATATTGCAGCTAGTATGGTGAGGAATGAATATTCACTCCTTTGAGGTTGTATTGTTTCTTCTTCTACTACCTCTTCTGTCTCTTCCTTGTTTTCTTCTGTATTCTCCTCTTGAGATATTTCTGTAGGTGCTTGTAGGTCGTCCTCACTCTGTGCGAGAGCAGTAGATATCGGTAAGGAGAAAAGGATTAAACAGAGAAATATTACTAGGAACTTCTTCATGGTATATGTTAGCATATATCCATATGATATATCCAGATATTAAGCTTGAACAAGATTTGTGGAAGAAAGGTTACAGATATGTAGTAGGTCTAGATGAGGCTGGAAGAGGTCCATTGGCAGGTCCAGTTGTAGCTGGTGCTGTTGTAATTCTAAATGAAGACCAGGTCATACAGGAGGTGAGAGATAGTAAGAAGATGAGTGAAAAGAAGAGAGATATTGCTTTTGAGCAAATACAAAAGATATCTACGGCATGTGGTGTAGGTATTGTAAGTGCAAAGGAAATAGATAGGTTGGGGATACAGAAGGCTGTACAGAGGGCTATGATGATTGCTTTAGAGGTAGTAGAGAGTAAGTTAGGTTCAAAGGTTGATTACATCATTGCTGATGGTCAGAATATATTGAGTATTCCCAGATACAAAATGGAGAAGATGAATAAGGGGGATCTGTTGCATTACAGTATTTCAGCAGGTTCTGTTTTAGCAAAGGTAACAAGGGACAGAATTATGTATGAATATGCTAAGAAGTATCCTGAGTATGGTTTTGATTCTCATGTTGGATATGGTACAAAGATGCATATGGAAGCACTAAAGATGTATGGTGCTTGTGAGATACATAGAAGGAGTTTTAGCCCAGTAAATAATTTCTTAAAATAGGTAAGATACCAAATGTCTTGTAAATTAATCTATGGAAGGATATAATCTTGGGTCATGAATTGTGGGGCGCTAGCTCATCCGGTTAGAGCAACTGCCTTTTAAGCAGTAGGTGCTGGG
>CAZLAH010000025.1:3432-5319 GCA_964557565.1 uncultured Candidatus Saccharibacteria bacterium | reverse complement strand
TTCCTAGTTTTCATATTTTTGGCAGTCATTTAAGTAATATCATTGTATACCAGTTTCAAGAATGAAAGCAAGACAATATAGTATTGATATTATGCTTAAATAACTGTATGATTGGGCCCAATAACATCTATATAGTAAGAAATATTGAGCTGGGAGAAACTAGACAAAGACGAAGTCTTTAGATTTTTAAAAAAAGAACACCACTTAATTGGGAATGTTTACACAATGGTAAAATTGGAAAAATCATTTCCAGATATTTTCCACAAAATGAAGCTAGATAATCATTCCTCAGTACTATTATTTCAACCTGAGAGATATCCCCCTAACAATCCTTATGTTTCAAGACTATATGAATGCCTACAACTTCATGTTCCAAATAGGCATATACTATTCTCACAGGAAGGAATGACTATTTGTACTTTAAATAGTATAACGGAAGATCCATGCATGAATATGGCTGATCCTTTGCTTTCAAAAGAGATCTTCAAAGTTTTGGGGGGAATCAGAAGATCAAGAGAAGGTAAAAAGGAAGACTTTTCAATGACATTAGGTCATACAAAAATAAATGTTGAGAACGTTTCTGATTTAGAATGGTATTTCAATCGTGTTAATACTGATTTTGAATATATAATGTTTTGTGCTTTCGAAAATATAGAAGAGGAAGTCATAAAAGAACGGAATATCTAAAGGTAGCTATTTCTTCTTTTGTTTCTTCCAAAAGGAGAAAGAAAAAGAAGCAAGTACTAAGAAACCAAGGATATAATAAAGGATATCTTTTTTATCATATGGTGCTATTTTAACAATGACTAATTCTGCTTCAAGACTTTCTGACAATGGCTCTGGATTCTGAGTGCTTACTACTCTCCGGTACATTCGACCATCATATTCGAATGAAAGGACATGTTCTCCAACTTCCACCTCATTAAAAATCGATATACCATTAATATCTGTAACACCCTCCTTTACATCCGAATGTAAAGATACTCGTAAACCATCCAAGGGAAGACCTTCCTCGTCTAATATCTTAACTCTAAATTCTGAGAGATATAGTTTTATTCCTCTTCGCAAAATATCGACTTTGTAATTACCCGTACTAGATACGACTTCGACAAGATCTATACCATCAGCTGGAATTCCCATATTGTCTTCCTCTTCTTGAGCTTGATCATCTGTCTCTTGTATCTCTTCTTTTAAATAAGTACTTTTTTCCTCATCTATTACTTCCTCCTTATCTTCAAGTGTCGTTGTTGCATTTAAGAATAAATAGTTGAAAGATGCTATCTCAGAACCATTACCTACAAGATCACAACCGATAACATTCATAATTGTTGACGATGATATTGTGAATGGTGCTAAATATATATTTCCACTGGAGCAAGAAGGAATAGAACCATCGATAGTGTACCTAATATATACAGCACCAGAAGAAGAGAGCTCTACTAACTTAATGGAACTATACAAATTCTCCTCTAATGAAGAAACAGGCTCTAAAGGTGAAATATTATCTAAAAATATTCCAGTCTGGTCGGTAGTAGTAGTAAAGTTGTCATACAAATCGGCTGAGGATATAACAAATGAAATATCATCATTGTAAGATCCACTAGGAATTTCATATAAGGCTAACCATACATTATCTTCTAAATTTACTACTTCTACATTACCTATCAAATTTTCCTCTCCTATATAGAATTCAACTAAAGGAGAGGTTATTTGACTCGTAGATTCAAAAATCAATGAAATAACATCTCCGTACTTAGCATAACCTGCATGTGTATTACTACTAGTTATTGTGATGTTTTCCAAATCAGCTTTAAAAAGATATTCCGAAGATACAAGATTTGAGATATTACCTACAGAATCACATGCAATAGCTTTTACTGTAAAATT
>CAZLAH010000025.1:2255-3395 GCA_964557565.1 uncultured Candidatus Saccharibacteria bacterium | reverse complement strand
ACACGAAGGAGAAATATTATCTAATGTGTATCTTATCTGATAAGCACCTTCCGAAGATAGAGAAACCAATACAGGATTTGTCTCAGAGTAAGTGCCACTTGGTGTTGAGAACTGAGGATTTTGTGGAGGAGTATTATCTATGAGTATTGAAGTTGGACTTGTAGTTTCATAATATTCTTTATCTAGCGTGTCGGACATAATCGAAAATGTAACGAATCCATCTGTATCAGAATCCAGAACCGTGTAGGAATATGTCCACAAATTACCCTCTTCAACAAAAGTCTCTTCATCATTCAAGGAGTCTCCACCAGAATATACACTTACTTCAGGATTTAATATTGTACCAGTAGACAAGAATGTCAAAGTAAGAGTGTCGCCTGATTTTGCAAAACTAGTATTTGGATTAGAAGAAGAAATAGAGATTTCAGAGAGGGATTGGATAGGCAATGTGTTACTTATTGAGAAATTTCCATTTAATGAAAATGGTACACAAGGATTTACACTATCACAAACTTCTCCTTCTAAAGTATAAGAACCGTCGGGATAAGAAGAGGTCTGGAACGATGATATGCTAGTACTTGAAGTCGAGGAAGCTAAAGTATCAATCAAATCAGCACCCTGCTTTAAATATATATTGTAAGTAATAGGATCGTTATTAGCATCTGAGGATGGATCCCAATTAATATCAATATTACCACTATATGTTCCCCCTATTTGTGGAGAGAGAAAAGCTGTTGAGATAGGTGGGACATTAGGTAATTCACCAAAATAGAAAGAAACAGGCTGAGAAACAGAAATGCTATCACCATAATTAGCACTTAAAACTACCCCTATTCCATCCATATGTTCAGATTCTCTCCTTGCTACATGAACATGAGAGTCTGGACATCCATTCTGATATGTAGTTTTCCATCCAGAAATATCCCCCATATACCACCTATTTTCATTTGTACAAAGAGATGAGGGCTGATAGAGCAGATTCCAACCTCTGTTGTTGTTAGGTGATTGAGAATAAAGAACTACCCAAAAATCTTCACTAACATCTATATGCTTAGAACCAATAGTACCATCAGAATTAGTTAACAAAGGAACTAATTTATGGCTAGAATTTGAAGAATGAGTATGATGATATTCAGCATT
>CAZLAH010000025.1:0-2245 GCA_964557565.1 uncultured Candidatus Saccharibacteria bacterium | reverse complement strand
TATATCATAATCTTTAAACCAATTATCACTTCCAATATATTTAGAAATATCGAAATCTTTTGGCTTAATAAAATCTAATACTGGAGCTGTTTTTGAAATATAAGGTAAAGTATCTATCCAGTTTGTATTAAATTTCGTTATATCCAAATCCTTTCCAACAAGATAAACTTGCAAATCAGCTGAGTTAACTGTAGAGACAGGAAGTGCATTAAACTCAACATAAAGATACATATCAGAAGTCATTACAAAAGGATTATTAAAATGCATAATTTGATAATTATTCCTTCTAACACTTGCAGATAAAGGTGTATTTTTCCAAGTAATTTCTGAACTTGCGAAATAGATTTCTGGATAAATGCTATCTGGGTATATATTACCTGTAGACCATAGACCATCACTGTATGTCATGTTCTTAATAAGATTACTAGAACCACATCTTCCATCTACATAATAATCCCAACATGTAGTATCACCATTACCATTTTTCCCCCATAATTCAATGAATACAGATTGAGGAGTCCCAGGAATATTATTTGATGATATTACATATGGAAAAAATCTGGATATGTTTAATTCAGGAGTTATCGTTATATTCGGTTCGTTTTCAAAAGGAATTGTATTTAGACCTTTTACCTCTGCCTCTTCCGGTTTAAAATCCCAGCAAAACAGGAAAGATACAATCAAAAAGGAAATTAAAAAGAGAACAAAATACCATTTCTTCATATATTTAATATAGCATATTTAAAAGATAAAATTTTTATAGAATTTAAAATCTCTTTACATAGCAATAGGAATAGACATATACTTTTAGCAATTTAACAGATTATTTCTATGAATTTATTTACAAACCTGTTAATTTCTTTCATCATAATTTCTGTGTTTGGTACTCTTTTGCACTTTACTCATAATTGGTTTAAGGATAGTTTAGTTTTACATTTCTTTTCAGCTGTCAACGAGAGTACTTGGGAGCATATGAAAATGCTTGTAGCACCAACAGTTTTTGTAGCTATGTTTCAGATTTTTACAATCCAAAATCAATATAGCAATATTTTTAATGCTCTTTTCTCTCTCTTAGTTGTAGAGCTTGTATCTATCCCTTTGCTTTTTGAAATTTCAAAAACCATATTCAAAAAACATATTCTTGTAGTAACCATATTGATATTTTACATTTCAATATTTCTTGGATTGTTTTGTGAGTATATGATTTTAGTAAATGGTATATTGGTAATTCCAGAATGGATAGCATTAATAGTTGGGTGTGGGATAGTTATTTGTTTTGGAATATTTACTTTCCATACTCCAAGATTAGGTATATTCAGAGATCCTGTCACAGGAAGGTATGGGCATAGAAAGATATAGTGGAGTATTGAGAATATGAAATGGTGGGATGTGTTGAATAGCATGGAACTTAAATTCCATATTTCTATACTCAAATTTATTTAGTATTATAAAGAATGAAGAATAAGAACAACTTTAAAAAGATCATTTTCTTTATACTAATCTTCTTCCTTTTTTGGACCATTAGACAATATCTATACCTATATGTTGATAGTACACTAGATGGATTTGTTAAAACCCTCTTTGGTATCCTTATTAAATTTATATTCTGGATTGGATTAGGGTTTATATATTCTAGAAAAATATTTAAACAAAATTTATTTAAAGCTCTTCAATTCCAAAATAAGAAAAAAGGGGGTATATATGCAATACTATTTGCACTAGTATTACTTAGTTTAAATCTAATATATAACTATTTATCTAAAGGTATTTTATTTGATATAGATTTTAGTATTGGAACCTTTATTAGTGCTGTAATATTTGCACCAATAATAGAGGAAACAATATTCAGAGGATTTATACTTAAGAAACTAGATTCTTCACTACCATTCTTTTGGGCAAATATTTTAACAGCTTTCTTGTTTATGTTAATTCATTTCCCAGGATGGATTATATGGGGAAATGGAATTACTCTAGTATCTTCAATATCTATATTCTTAGTTAGTTTTATATGGGGATATTTGTATAAGAAAACTAATTGTTTCTTATCACCTGTATTAGCACATGGATTAAATAATCTTATTTCAATGATTGTTTAAGAAAATGGTGGGCTACACTTTCTGGAATGGAACTTAAATCTGTGAATAAAACTCGTAGAAATGTTTTATCTCACATTTTGGAAAGAGTTCAATTAATTCAAATACATTTTTCAAATCTTCTTCTGTTTTACATTTCTCTAACTTCTCTA
>CAZLAH010000024.1:0-5746 GCA_964557565.1 uncultured Candidatus Saccharibacteria bacterium | reverse complement strand
TCTTTGCAAAAATACTCTTTTTGTTGCAAAATATATAGTTACAAATAACATAATTGGGAATATACAATGAAGATAAAAGATATACATGCAAGAGAGATACTAGATTCTAGAGGAATACCTACAATATCTACAGAAATAGAATTACTAAGTGGAATCAAAGGAGTTGCAGAAGTACCATCAGGTGCATCTACAGGCAAAACAGAGGTACTAGAATTAAGAGACAAAGATACTACTAGATACCATGGTAAAGGTGTTTTAAATGCTGTTAATTTGGTAAATACAAAAATAAAAGCCTTGATAGTAGACAAAGATTTTGAAAGTCAGAAAGATTTTGATGACCTACTCATCAAAGAAGACGGTACTGAAAACAAAAGTAACTTTGGTGGTAACACAATACTTTCCTGCTCCATGGCATTTGCAAGAGCAGTCTCAAATGAAATTGGATTAAACCTTTACGAATATCTTGGAATGATATATTGGGACAAAGAATATAGCGAAAAGAAATTCGTTCTACCTACTCCACAAGTATTAGTCATGGAAGGTGGCAAACATGGTAACTGGGCAACGGATATACAGGAATATATGATCGTGCCTAATGCTGAGAAGTTCGGATCATTTGAAGAATCATTAAGAAAATGTACAGAGGTCTTCCATACATTACACGATGTTTTAGATGAGAGAGGCTTTTCTGTAGGTTTAGGATATGAGGGTGCATATGCTCCAAAGGAGTTAGAAAGTAATCAGGACGCTTTTGATATGATAATTGAGAGTATCGAGAAGAGCGGTATGAAAGTAGGAGAAGATTTCTCTTTTGCACTTGATATTGCAGCTTCAGAATTCTTCAAGGATGGGAAATATGTATTACAAAGTGAAAACAAGGAGCTAGACAAAGATGAATGGTTAGCCGTGCAGAGAGATTGGTATATTAAATATCCAATATTCTCAGTAGAAGACCCTCTTGAACAGGGTGATTGGGATGGATGGGCAGAATTTACTAACGAGTTTGGAGGGAAGTTTCAAATAGTTGGAGATGATCTTTTAACAACTAATACAAAATTAATACAAAATGGTATAGAGATGAAATCTATGAATTCTGTATTAATTAAGCTTAACCAGATAGGTACTGTATCAGAGACATTAGATGCCATTAGGATGGCTATAGATAACGGTATGAGTGCAGTAGTATCACATAGGAGTGGAGAAACAAATGATGATTTCATTGCTGATTTAGTAATTGGTACACCTGCAAACCAAAGTAAATTTGGAGGCGTAAGTAGAGGTGAGAGGTTAGCTAAATACAATAGGTTGTTGAAGATAGAAGAAATATTAAAGAAATAACATCAAAGAATCAAAATAGGATAGAAACACATTAAATCTACACTACCAATCATATTGTTACAGTATAATTGTACATGATTGTTTTCATAGATGAATCTGGTGATGCTGGCTTTAAAACAAGACAAGGATCTAGTCGCTCCTTTATCATTGCCCTAATAATCTTCGACAACGAGTTTGATGCAGAGGTTACTGATAAAATTATCGATGATTTTAAGAAGAAAAGAAACCCATCATTAAGATCAGAAATAAAGTTCAATAAGCTTGATAAACAAGAACGTTTAGACTTCTTAACAGCGGTAAAATACTGCAAATTCAGAGTTAGAGCTATAGTTGTTCAAAAAGATCTTGTTAAATCACTTCACCTTAAAAAAGAAACAACTTTCTACTATCAGTACTTTTTGAAACAACTACTTGAGCATAATCGCAAATTTCTTAAAGATGCAAAACTACGATTGGATAGTATTGGAGAGAGAAAATTTAAGAAAGCATTTCAGGTATACCTTAGGCAATATTTGAATATTAATTCCCAAAGAAAAGTTATGAGAAACATACAATTTGTAGATTCAAAAGATAATTCACTAATACAATTAGCCGATATGATTGCAGGAAGCATACGTAGAAGTTATCAAGACGAGAAGAATGATAGCACAATATACAAACAAATAATAAAAAGAAGAATCGAAGAGGAATGGATATTTGGAGAAAGTTCGACCTAGTGCCTATCTTAGTGCTTGTCTAAGAACGCCACCATGCGGTAACAGTTCGGACACTAGATCTTTGTAGTCATATTATACACCAAAATACACTACATTGTGTATTTAACAATTACAAGCTTAGTCTAGGATCCCTATCTATCTTTTCAATATCTTTTGTATTAATTATGTATTCTTTTCTCATTGACTTGTAGTACGCAACAATACCTATCATAGCTGCATTGTCTCCCCTGTACACAGGATCTGAATATACAAACTTCAAACCATTTTCCTTTGATATATTCCCAATATATCTCAATATCTCCTCACTGTTAAAAACTCCACCACCGACGAAAAGTGTCTTTACTTCTGGCACTTTGTTTAAGGCCATTTCTAATTTAATTCTTAAAGATTCTTTAACTGTATCTAAAAATCCTCTACAAAAATCATATACCCATTCCTTCTCTGGAATACCTGATTCCCTTAACTCCTTTGTCTTGTACAAAGCTGCTGTCTTAAGACCAGAGTAACTAAAATTCATATCATTTGAATTCTTCATTGGTACAGTAAAAGATATCTCCCCCGATTTACCCTTCTTAGCAAACTCACATATTACTGGACCACCTGGATACCCGAAATTAAGCATTCTACTTACTTTGTCAAAAGCTTCTCCTGCAGCATCATCTACTGTTTCTCCAAGCTTTTTGTACTCTCCAATCTTAGGAGAATGTATTAATTCTGTATGTTTTCCTGAAATTAGTAATCCCAATGCAGGGAAAAGATCATCTACATCATTTTCTACTAAACCTTTTCCTTTGGAATTCAACAACAATCCAGAAAGAAGATGTCCTTCCATATGGTTTACAGGTATGAATGGTTTGTTATATTTAATGGAAAGATCTTTAGCAAAGTTTAAACCTACTTCTAGATCAATAGCTAAACCAGGACCATATGTAGCAGAAATATATTCAATATCTTCTATGCTTACCTTAGCTTTCTTCAATGCTTCACCATATACCAAAGGTAAATTCTTCTCATGCTCTCTCCTTGCGATATCAGGTACTACACCACCCCACTGTGCATGTATTTCTACTTGAGAAGATACTACACTAGAAAGTACTCTTCTACCTCTAAGTACAGCTACGGAGGTATCATCACAACTTGTATCAAAAGCTATTATCAATGGTTCGTTATTCATATATTTCTATACTCCTTCTTTCAAGTGATATGTATTTAATTACTACTTTGTACATTGGTATATTCATATTGTCACAGAGTGCAGATATTTCTTGGTAGAATTTGTCTGCCCATTCTATGATTACAATATTTCCTTTTTCTAGATGTTGTATTAATCCTGATTTCTCCAATTCTTCACCTTCCAATCTCCATGTATCCATGTGAGCTAATATCATTTTTCTTTTGTTAAACATATATGGATATTCATTGATTATGGTATATGTTGGAGAATTAACAACCTCTTTTACTCCTAACTGTCCTCCTACTCCCTTTGCAAACTGTGTTTTACCTGCTCCTAGTTCTCCACTTAAAGCTATGACGCATGGAGTATTTAGTGAGAGATATTTCTTTGTAAATGTTTTCCCAAAATGTATTGTTCCTTCTGTTGTAGCAGTCTCAATTTCCTCTCTCTTCTTGTTCTTGATTAATGCGTTCTCAAACTCTACCTTACCCTGTCTAAGTACTGCCAATTCATTCATTGTAGTATCTAGTACTGTAGATGGTTGATTCTTTGGTAGTTCTCCAGCATCTAAGAACAAGTCAATGAGGTTTAAACTTTTCTTAGGTAAATCTTTTACCAAGGTCTCTATACTGTATGGTGGTGATTTGTATGATACATTTGCTGATGTTGCTGTAATTGGTTTACCAAATTCCTTAATTAGTTCTAGCGTAAATTTGTAATCAGGGTATCTTACTCCTACAGTTCCTTGTATTGAGGCTACTGGTGGTACTAGTTGTCCTTTGTTAAATGATATTACAGTAATTGGTCCTGGTAGATAGTTTTTGTATATGTTGTTAGCTGTTTCATTTAGTTCTACGTACTGTTGTGCCATTGTTTTGTTAGCTACTGCTATGGATATTGGTTTAGATCCTCTTAGTTTTTTGTATTTCATTATCTTTTCCAATGCTTTTGGATTTGTAGCATCTCCTCCAAGTCCATAGCATGTTTCAGTTGGGTATATGATTAGTCCACCGTTTTTCAATACTTTTACGGCTTCTTTAATTGATAATTGTTTTTCTTTTTTTATGTCTACTATGTTCATGGTATAATATGTATTATACTAGGAATATATTGAAATGCCCATATTCCAATGTTTTTAAGTTTAGTACACATATATTATGGCACTACTTCATTTAAAAGACGATACATTCAAGAGTGAGATAAAAGAATTTGATGGTGTTGCACTTGTTGATTTCTGGGCACCATGGTGTGGACCATGTCAGATGTTAACTCCAGTTATGGAAGAGCTAGCTGCAGAGATGGAAGGCAAGGCAAAGATTGCGAAGGTAAATGTTGATGAGGAGAGTGGTTTGGCAATGGAGTTTCAGATTATGAGTATACCTGCTGTTTTTGTTTTCAAGAATGGTGATGTTGTAGAAACATTAATAGGAGCACAATCAAAGGATACATACAAGGAGACTATTGAGAGACATTTAAGTTAGTAATATTTTGAGTATTCCTTAGTTACAGATATTCTGTTTCTACCTTCTGTTTTAGAAGTGTATGCTGCTTGGTCTGCTTTTTTAATTTCTTCAGACCATAGTGATACGAATTTTTCTTGATCTTTAAAACAACAGGATATTTTTCCTACTTCTAGTATGTGTACACCCATTGAGAGTGTTGTTGAATATTTTTCTTCCTGATGATTTGCTGTTGCTTTTAGCAATCTGCTTGCTAATCCATATGCTGTACTTTTAGATCCTGTCATTTCTTCTACTACAATTACAAATTCATCTCCTCCCATCCTAGCTATTAGATCTCTCTCTCTTGTTGTCGACACAAGTATTTTAGATATATTTAGTATTGCTTTGTCACCCATTTCATGACCATATGTATCATTAATTGTTTTTAATTTGTCGATATCTACATATACAATGCCTAGCTTCTTTAGAGGGTCACTTTTAGATATGAGTCTTTTTACTTTTTCTTCAAATCCTTGTCTGTTAAGTACCTTTGTTAGAGGATCTCTTTCAGAGAGATTTGTTAATCTCTCTATGTATCTGTCATACATTACTTCTCTTTCTCTGTTTGATTCAAAGAATTGTATGAAGAGGTATCTTTCTTTTTCACTTTCAAATAGTTTTACATCTACATATTCGTTTACTCCTAGTTTTTTGTTTAATTCCATGTATTTCTTTTTTACATCCAAGGCAGATTCAAGGACTCTTTTAAGTCTAAACTTTTCTTCTGTGGAAAATATTTTGTATATGTTTGTACCTTGGGATATTTTTAATTTGGAGTGTGTGTTTACAATGATTTCTGTGATATTGTCTTCGTTGTCTATTTTGAGTATGGCGATATCGAGGAAGTGAGATATGGCTTTCTGGATTGTTTTCATGTTAGGGATAATGATATCACCAATATATGTGTAGTACAATGGTGTTTGTTGTTATTTAGGAGATAGTTTGATATACTTTTTAAGTTTGGAGTGGTAGCTCAATTGGTTAGAGCATCTCACTGTCACTGAGAAGGTTGCGGG
>CAZLAH010000023.1:4914-6018 GCA_964557565.1 uncultured Candidatus Saccharibacteria bacterium | reverse complement strand
CTGCACCCTCATACGTAATCTTTTTTAGAAAGCTTTGTGCTGTTTCTCCCTTGGGTAAATCTAGATATGCATTTTCTACACGACCAAAAGTAATATCATATTCTTCGATTTGATCAGTAATTTTCTGAGTATTTTCAATAGCTTCAGGAAGATCTTTAAACAGTTCTTCCATCTCTTTTGGAGTTTTAACATAGAATTCGTTGGTTGGCATCCTTCTTCTTTTAGGGTCTTCCATCGTATACCCATCATTAATACACCAAAGTATTTCTTGTATTTGAGCATCTTCTTTGTTTAAGTAGTGCGCATCACAGGTTGCTACCAATGGTAGATTAAGTTCCTTGGCTATCTTAATGAGTGAGATATTAGCAAGGTCTTGTTCTTCCATTCCATTTCGCTGAACTTCTACGTAAAAATTATTCTTAAATGCCTCTGAATACTTTTTAGCATTTTCTTTTGCAAGTTCGTAGTTATCTTGAAGAATTGGTCTTGCGAGAGGCCCAGCTAAACAAGCAGAAAGTGCAATTAATCCACTTGCATGTTTGGAAAGAGTATCAAAATCAACCCTAGGTCTGTAGTAGAAACCGTCCATATGGGAAACAGAAACTACCTTCATTAAGTTTTTGTAGCCTTCTAGGTTTTTAGCAAGAAGTACTAGATGAAAATAGTTGTTATCTATACCATACTCCTTTTCTTGCATGCTTCTCGGAGCAATATATATCTCACAGCCAATAATTGGCTTGAGACCAGCAGCTTTCATAGAGTCTTGAAACTTGAATATACCATACATATTTCCATGATCAGTGACTGCACAAGCATTCATTCCATTATCTTGAAGTTTCGGTATTAATTCACCTATTCTAGTTGCAGCATCAAGTAGTGAATACTCCGTATGTAAATGTAGGTGTGTAAACATAACAAATAGTTCCTTTATTTGATATACTAAAATATTATGCCAAATCAGATTGTCGAAACCGAAAAGACATCACTACGAAACAGGTTATCAAGGTCTAGTATTATTAGAATAGTATTACTAATATTTCTCCTTTCTTTTTACTATCTTACTATATCTCCAAAGATAGAGGAATACGCTTCAGAAAAGATGTC
>CAZLAH010000023.1:3255-4814 GCA_964557565.1 uncultured Candidatus Saccharibacteria bacterium | reverse complement strand
GCTTTTGGAAATCTAATCCCTAAAGAGAGTAACAATGCATGGGGATGGAGAGGAATAAATAGCAATGAGAAGGGCTGGAGTGTATTCTCTTCTTGGAAAGAAGCAATTGCGCATATCACTGAACGATTAGCTCAAGGATATGGCACAGATCTTACGCCATTTGATATAGAAGCTACTTACTGTCCTCCTTGCGGAGAGAATCCTGCACATTTATGGGCAAATGGTGTAAATAATTTTATGAATCAGTTAGAATATTACGTAGATAATTTAGAAAACCTTTAAACATGTTCAAACTACTAATTAGACTCGCTTACTTTGCTGCTATTTTTGTAGAAGGTTTAGTCTTACTTCGAATAATACTTTCTGTCATAAAGGCTAATACAGAAAACAACTTTGCTGGGTGGGTAATGCACACAAGTACAATGTTCGTTACTCCTTTTGATGGTATCATTTCTTCTACATTGCAAATTAACAAGATTGAAATAGAATTAACTGCCCTTGTCGCTCTTCTCTTCTATATCATTGCTGCATTTGTACTTTCTGAGCTTCTGAAGTCTTTTTCTAGGGATTAGAGGGAGTTGTGATATAATAGGGATATGGCAAAAATAGACTTGAAACCAGTATTTGGAATTCCAATTGTATACGAGAATGATGAGATAGTAGCAAAGGATATTTCATATCGAGAGAAAAAGGTCGTCTGTATCGATAGTATTAGGTCTCAACTGCTCAATAAAGAACTAGATTGTCCCGATGTTTTCTACAATAAATACAAACTGGTAGATCAAAACGGTATATACAAAGAAAAAGGTATAAAGATCAATGTATATACAATGAAGCCAAATTTGGCCGGTATTGAGTTTGTAAAAACCAAAGTTACCAGATGTAAGAACTATCCTAGAATCATAGAAATACTGTACGGAGGAGCAATCGTCCTACTACAAAAATATAAATCACCGAAAGATAATATCGTATACAAAATTTCTTGTAAAAAAGGACAGAAAGTAATCATACCTTCAGGTTTTGATATGGTTGTTGTAAATACAAGACAGAATTCTACATTAATATTTTCTGAATATCTAAGTACTGATGCTAGATGCAGAGTTGTACTTGATGACAACAGTGGGATAGCATATTATGTAATTAGGAAAAATGCCAAACAGGAGGTGGTAAGAAATCCTAACTACAAGATTGTTAATGAACCACAGAAACTGGATATGGAAAAGATAGTACAATCTTACGGTATGACATTGAAAACTCCTGTAATTAAACAAATAGTTAGAAAATATGAGAGATTCGATTGGTTATTTAAAGAAAATAGTATATCTTTCTAGCTTAGTACTTTTCTTTGCATTACCAATATCTCCTGTTCAGGCTCAAGAAAATTTCAAAATCAACACACTTTTTGAACACACTATTATAGATACAAAGATATCTACTGAGATAGTCTTACAAATAAGTGCAGACACTCCGAGAGTCATCTCCTACTATACAGCGTCCATACCCATAAAAAATTTAAATACAAAGTGTTACTTGGTTAAAACTGGTAAAAAGATAGAGTG
>CAZLAH010000023.1:0-3155 GCA_964557565.1 uncultured Candidatus Saccharibacteria bacterium | reverse complement strand
GATACAAAGGATCAATCAATAATATGGGGAGAAATTAGTCCTCTTCCTAACTCTTCGGTTATTGATGATGATGGAAACTATATTTTTAAATATTTGGTACAACCAGAAAAAACTGTCGATTGTAAAATTGGTGGATATATTGAAAAGCTTGTGTCTACAGAATCTCAAACTCTAAAAACATACCTTACAGAAGAAACTGGATACTGGAAGATTGTAAATACATCTGAATCTAAAAGGGTTCAGTCATACATGAGTAAAAAAGGGGTCGTTTTACCAGATAATTTTGAAGATGTTGAAGAGCTGGATAGTATAAATAAAGAATTGTTCTACAAACATATATACAAATATGTCGTTGAGAAATTAAGCATTGAAAAAGATTTACAATTGGGTATAGAGAATACTAGAAGATTAGGTGCTGAGACTTTAGTAGAATCTCCTCAAAATGCAAAGCCTTTGGATTATGCTGATTTCTATATTGCCTTACTTAGAAAATACAATGTACCAAGTAGATTAGTAATAGGATACGTATCAAAGATATCTGGGTACACCTCAGATGGATTCTACCATTACTGGGTAGAATTTTTTGATTCATCAAACAAAAAATGGATAACTGCAGATCCGCTCTTAGAAGACTATCTCGAGAAAGATCTGTACAAAAACGATTTCTATGATCATATAACAGTACTCAGGAGAGGGAAATCTACAGTATCACCCAATATGACTTTCTATTCTGAGAATGACTTTACTGTAGAGTTTGTTTCTGAAGGTAAACTAGAGAAAAACTTTGAACCAAAAGCCGAACTTTATTTCGAAGAATTGAAGAGCACAGATAGTTATCTAAAAGGATATCTCTACATTACAAACAATGGGAATATAGCAATAACTTCGGGTAGTATTCTCTCTTCAAATATTACAGATTTACAGAAATATATAGATCCTGTTAACAATATAACTTCGCAGGTTATTCTTCCCAAACAGAATGCAACAATACAGTTAAACATTCCGTATGGGAAAGTACTTTCTACGAATATTTTTGTGAATTTCAAATTAGAAAACAGCTCTGTATACAACAAGGAGTTAGTTGTAGAACAAAACGTAATTGAATCTACACCACTTTTCATACTCTTACTTAGTAAGGTGCTCTCTATGGCCATTTTCTTCTTCTTTGTATTTTTGATATACTTTGTATCTAAGAAACTAAAGAAAAATGGATAACTCAGTAGTAATTACAATAGTCATATTATTCCTCGTAGTTGTACTCTTTGTTTTAGTATCGTTGAGTAATAACCGTATTACAGAGGGAAGAAAAAAGAAGATACTAAAAAGACTTCCTGAGATTCAAGCGTTTGTACTTAGCTCTGAGGGTGCTATCAGAAGAGATGCAGTTATTAAATTAGATAATCTTCTTTCGAAGGCTCTTCAATACTACTTTAAAAATACAAATCTTTGCGGTGATAATCTAAAAATGGCAAGTAAGATATTCAAGAAAAAAGAGTATAGTGATCTTTGGGAAGTACACAAGATTAGGAATCAAATAGTACATGATGATTATGATGTAAGCGAAGAGGAAGCAAAACGAGTATATGAAGTATATAAAATGAGTATATTCAAAATATTAAGATAATGAAAAACATTCTACTTACCCTACTCTTACTTTTGAATCTAATTGCGCTTCCTGCATACGCATCAGGTACCCAGGAGAATACTCCTACTACAGTTATTACAAAAGAGATAGTTGAGGATGTTGAGGAAGAGGTTACTCAGGTAGATGAAAATACAACGAAAGTAACAAACAAGTATTTTGATCTAGTACTAACAAAGAAAGCACAATCGGCATTTGGTCAGTACGTACCATACATACTTGAGATAACTCCACATATAGATTCTCCTAAAACACAAATACTATGGAGTGGTCCAAACACATTAAGCATTACCCCAAATCACAAGGAGTTCATGGCTATGACAAAAGGTCAGACATATACCGTCAGAGCAAATGTTAAACCACTTCGACAGGGCACATACGATATAACTGCATCAGCTGTTTCCTGGCAATACAATACAAACTATACGAACGCTGCTTCTGACACATTAACCTTTGATAGTGGTTTGGTATTACAACCAACAAGTGTGACATACCAAGCAATGAATGTTTTAAAATACCTACTGATCCTTGCTGCCTTTGGTTTGTTAAGTTGGGTAGTGGTAATTGTAGTAAGAAGATATTCTAAAAAAGCAAGACAGTGGTTAACCCCACCTTTCTAATCTTCTAAGAAATATCCAACAGGTTTGTCTAATTCCTTGGCTATCTTCAAAAGGTTTGATACAGGAGGATATACAGCGCCCTTTTCATATATACTAATTGATTTATCAGAGAGACCCACTCTTACTCCAAGTTCTTTCTGAGAATACCCTTTCTCTTCTCTTGCTGTTTTTAATTTTTCTGCAAATATTTTTGTATTCATACTATTTTTCAAAAAACAATCTTAATACTTTCTCAAAAAAGGAGATTTCTTTCCCCTGATTGTTCTGTTCCAATGTTGATTGATACGCACTTTTAGACACAGAGTAATGAGAGTTTGAAACTTCTAGTAATTTGCTATCTGTGAGAAATGGCTCTACCTTACTCTCTCGCAAACCTTCGATTAAACTGTTCTTCTCGACAAGTAGTCTTTGAAGTTCTAAATGTTCACTTTCCTGATCTTTGATATACGATTTTAATTTTAGGATACTATTCTCTGCAAGCTTGTTCCTTTCTGTTAATACAGGAAATTCTTGTGCTTTCTTTAGTGTTTCTTTATGCTCTTCGCTCTTCAACAATTTTTCCACTAATTTGTCTTTCTCTATCAATGAATACTTGTAGAATGAAATCTCCCTAGACGAAGGATCCCTCCCAAGGACTAGTTGATACACATCTTTAATTTCGTCTACTTTGTCAGAAGATGAATCAGAAAAAAAAGATGATCTTGAACCACCACCTTTTGCAAAGTTATCTGTGCTGTCGCCCTTGTCCCATATTGGTACATCGATGTTTTTCATACCTTGATTATATTACAAATTGTGGATAATTTGTAGCTACCCAAAATGCAAAGACTTTGGAGCGGGAGACGGGACTCGAACCCGCAACCCTCTGTTTGGAAAACAGATATTCTAACCAG
>CAZLAH010000022.1:0-6048 GCA_964557565.1 uncultured Candidatus Saccharibacteria bacterium | reverse complement strand
TAGAGGTGTAACTCAGACATTAACAATTGCAACTTTGGGTAGTCTAAAGGATGTTAGACTTGTTGATGATATGGTAGGAGAGAGAGAGCAGAGATATATGCACTTCTACAATGATCTTCCATTTGCATATGGTGATGCAGATAGAGTTAAGTTAGTACCAAGTAGAAGAGCAATAGGTCATGGTATGTTAGCAGAGAAAGGTGTCTGGCCAGTAATACCTTCTGAAGCAGAATTCCCATATACAATACTCTTGATGAGTGAAATACAGGGAGAGAATGGATCAAGTTCCATGGCTTCAGCTTGTGGTTCTACAATGGCATTGATGGCTGCAGGTGTTCCAATCAAAAGGATGGTTGGAGGTATAGCTTGTGGTTTAGTTACAGATGAGAAGGGTGAATTCAAAGTTCTTACAGATATGCAGGGTGTAGAAGATTTCTATGGAGATATGGATTTCAAAGTAGTAGGTACAGAAGTAGGCGTAACAGCAGTACAGATGGATACCAAAACTAAGGGTCTCTCTATGGATATTGTAAAACAAACATTTAAGCAATCTAAAGAAGCAAGACTTCAGGTATTAGCTACTATGGAAGAAGCAATATCAGAACCTAGGACAGAAATGTCTCAATATGCTCCAAGAGTAGTACAGATTAAGGTTCCTAAGGACAAGATTGGTGAAATAATTGGCCCAGGCGGTAAGAATATTAGAGAGCTTTCTGAAACTACAGGTGCAGAGATAGAAATAGAGGAAGATGGTACTGTAAATATATATAGTTCATCTAAGGAAGCTATTGATGCTGCAGCTAAGGCTATTGGTGGATACAATTTTGTACCAGTAGTAGGAGATACATATGAAGGTAAAGTTGCATCTATTATGCCATATGGTGGATTTGTTGATATAGCTCCAGGTGTAGCAGGATTGCTTCATGTATCAGAGATATCAAGTGAGTTCATAAAGGATGTAAGGAAATACATCAATGAAGGAGACATTATCAAGGTCAAGATTGTTGGTGTAGATGGTCAAGGTAAGATCAAGTTGAGTATGAAAGCACTTAACGAAAACAAGAAAGAAGAAGTAAAAGAGTAATACTTCTTTAATATTGTAACGATTTTAGAGAGGGGAAACCCTCTCTAATTTTTCTCTGATATAATTCTACTCTTTTGCAATCTTCGCTATATAGAAGCCCATCATCTTCTTGTTAGGGAGGATTCTTACAGAGTTTTTAACAGTGGGGTTGTATACATTACCACTCCATTTCTTTATACCAGGTTTAATATGCTCTCTGTATTCATCAAATTCCTTTCCCTCTACCAAATCAATCTTTGCTACCTTTGCATTAGGAAACATATCTAAAAGATATGTAACTACACCCTCATTCTCCTCTGGTTCTAATGTACATGTAGAATAGATCATATATTTACCATGCTTAAGAGTCTTAAATGCAGATACAATTAACTCCCTTTGAGAAAACATACACCTTCTGATCTTGTCCATATTCCAATACCTAAGGGGCTTTGGACCTTGAAAATACACCATACCCTCCCCACTACAAGGAGCATCTAAAAGAACCTTGTCAAAAGATACAGGATATTTCTTCCCAAAATCAGTAGCATCACTAAATGTACTCTTTACATTCTTTGCACCAAACTGCTCTAGAACATTCTCCATCGCAGACACTCTTGATATATCTGAATCATTAGCAAGTATATCTGCCTTGTTCTCAGTAATCTGAGCGATATGTGTAGTCTTACTACCAGGGGCAGCACACATATCTAAAATCTTCTCACCTTCTTTTGGATCTAAAACCAATGCAGCTAATATACTAGAAAGATTCTGTATGTAATATTTACCTTCTTGATATTCCTCAGTTTGAGATACCTCAGCTTTGTCTCTGTTTAAAATGAAATACACATCCTTAGCCCATGATACCTCTTCTAGTTGATATCCTTTTCTTTCAAGTATTTCTTTCGTTTCATTTGTATCTCCCTTTAGAGAATTCAATCTAATTGTAGTAATAGCTCTTTGAGAAAATATCCCCTTTACCCTAGATTTCGGTACCATGAGGATACTTGCTAACCTTGATACAAAGATATCTTCTTTAGTATAGAATTTCTCAGGTATACTTCTGTTAGTAAACTTCTCTCTCTTTTGTCTAAAATTTGTCCTTTTTTTCTTCTTCATTAGATCGCTCCTTTCATATATTTGAATATACTACCAATAACTAAACCAGTTGTTTCGGTTCTAAGTATGTTACCTTTTAATTTAATAAATTGGAAATCAAGATTCTTGAATATCTCAATATCAGAAGGATCCCAACCTTTCTCTGGTCCAATAGCTATATACACAGGTTTGGATATATCAGATTTGGATATTACATCTTCCAATGTACTTGGATCTATGGCTTCTGTTGCTAGGCATATCCTCACACTATCTTTTACTAACATATCTTGGCTTAGCTCTTTTAGATGTATTGGTTTTTCAATGATCGTTGGAAATATATTTCTAGATTGTTCAGTGGCATCTCTAACAAGTTTGTTCCAGTATCCCCAATCTCTAATGGCTTTGTTTTTTGATTTAAGGGAATATTGTGATTCTACAGGTATTATCTTCTCTATACCAATCTCGACACTCTTCTCTATGAAGTAGTTAAACTTAGAATCATTACTTAGTGATTGTATGATTGTAATACTTGGTACATACTCTATCTCTCTGTTTCCCAATTCCTCAAGTATCTGTATCTCTACTGAATTCTTTTTAATATCCGTTATCTGTGCAAGGTATCTTTTCTCGTATGTTTCTACCTCTACAGGGTCTTCAATATGTAGAGTGTTTTCAGAGATGACAATCTTACTGTCCGAATCGGAGAGGTAAGCTATGTCATCTGTACTTAATTTGTGTCTAAGAAAGAATTTCTTCATATCCCCATTATATCATCATATTTGACATATCTCTCGTTATTTTGTTTGATATATGTATATAACTTCAAGAGTTTTGGTTATGAGTTTCAAAACACAGATAATATTGAGAAGAATAGCTAAGGTAATACTTCTGTTTACAGGTTTGGGATTGTTGGGCTATGCAGGATATTTAACATATATTTCAATATCATTTAGACCTTACAATGTAAGGGTAAGTAATGTGACAGATAGTTCATTCACAGTGTCTTGGGTTACAGATTCTCCAATGAAGGGTGTTGTATATTACAAGGAGACAGATAGTGTGTTGCCTGGTCCTCTTGGTTGGGTATCTTCTGAGAGTGCAGTAGATGACAGGGATTTCGCAAAAGCTCAGGGTAAGTGTGTAGAGGATTTCAATAGTAATGCTGTAGAGGATATGTCTGATGATTTTACTGTAAGTGGTGATAATTTCGATTGTGAGAATATTGAGGTAAAGGAGTATGGTAAGTACTATACTCATCATGTTACTTTGAAGAATTTAGATAGTGAGAAGGAGTACTTTTTTAAGGTTGGTGATGGGTATTTGAGTTGGGGGTTGGATAGTAGTAGGCAGGTAGTTGATGAGGATGAGTATCCTACAGTTACAGAGTTTTCAATGAAGACTTTTTCAATATTGGATTCAGTAGAGGAACCTAATCCTGCGTATGGTAGTGTGATTGGTGTTGTTAAGGAAGGAGAGAATTACGGGGAGGATGAGGATGTAGATGCTTTGGTTTTTGCAAGGTTAGTATCTTTTGATACTGATTCAGAGTCTACATTGTTATCTAGTGTTACGAATTCTTCAGGAGGGTGGTATGTAGACAAGAGTATGGTAAGGCAGGAGGATGGGAGTTTGCATGAGTATGTAATAGATGATGATTTTTTGTATGTAGGATATCAATACAGGGACTATGATGATTCTAAGATTATGATGTTGAGGTTAGGGTATGAGGATGCTCCAGCTCCTGAGATCGCGGGTGTTACGGAGGAGGAATTAAAGAATATGAAGGAAGATGATAATTGGTGGGAGAAGATAATGGGAATATTTGTGAAGGAAAGTAATGCTGGTTGTAATGAGAATGGTTGCGCTACATTTGCAGAATTAATGGAATACAGAGCCAGTGGATCTTCTGGAGCGTCAGAGAAAGCTGTTAGAGAGGCTCAAAGGTATGTTAGTCGTGTTGATATTGAAGCCGAGAAAGCAAGACAGATGAATATGCTTTCCTCTGGGTCAAATATTGAAAGTAGTACCAACGAAAATATCGTTGGGTATACAAAAGCTATTGACAATGCTGTCTCTTCAAACAATGTTACAGAGTTGATGCGTTTGATGAATACCCCTGGATTGAGCACTACAAATCCAGCAATGTATAGTAAGGCTCTTTCTTCATTGGTTGAAATGAATAGTAATTCTGCTACCTCTAGCGAGAGCTCGACATCAAAATCGTCTTATCAAATACTGCAAGATATTGTAGGTTTTGATGTTAATAAAACGAATGGTTCTTCTAACTCAGGAATTAGTACATATACTATCAATGCTGAAGGTAGTGTAAAAGATAATACGGATGAAGAGAAGTCGTCTTCATCTTTTTTGAGTAATATTACAAAGAATATTGCTTTTAGTAATGTTGATATGCAAATGAGAGTGAATTTCAGTGCTGATGCAACAACGGGAAAAATAGAGCTAACTGTTGGTGATAATAGTGGCTTGTCATATGATGTGGAAACAGGAAAGTACCAAGTTACAAGTATAAAGGGCCTTGGTGAGTATGCAATCTTAAGCTATTTAGAGACGGCAAAGAATATATATAGTGGAGCAGATGAAGTTCTTACAAAAAGTGTGAGAAATTTGCCAGGAGTGGCGAGACTTGTTTTAGGTGCAGCAAAATGGCAGGAACCTAAAATAGAAGTTTCTACTGAAGTAACTTCGGTATTTGGAGATTCTTCAAATACTGAAATCAATGTTGTCTCGCCAATTAAATTCCAAGACGAGGAAGGAAAAGAAATAGAAGGCATTGTTTTTGGTACATTGATTAAAGCTGCAGAAAAGGGAGAAAAGAGAGCAGGAGAAATGGAGGAATATTTAGTAGGAAATGTTTGTATTGAAGGATCCTCTTGTTCTGAGAGCGGAGTTAATGTAAAAACCATCGAGGTTGAACCAAAAAGTGCAGATAAGACGTCTCTTAAAGGTTATCTTGTAAATGGTGTCTATGCTGAAGAAACAACTACAGCTAATAATTCTTTGTCAGGTGATTTCCTTTATTACACATCAGAGAAGGGTATTATTGATATTGTTGTAGATGGAGTGGAAGTTGAAAGAGGTGTAGAAGTAGATGGAAATGATGTGATTCTTTTGTATGATAATCGAGATGGAGAAGATGGTTATCAGGTTCCAAAAGACTATAAAAATCCTGCTGATAATGAAGATCTTATTCTTTCAAGTAACTCTTTGAGTATAGATGTAAAGAAAACATCTGAAATGTATACTGCAAGTCTTGATGATGGGATTAATATAGTTTCTTTTGATAAAGTACTTCTTGGGGGGGATGGAAGTGTTTTGACAGCTGGAGATGTTTTAAAGAAATATCCTAAGAGTATAAGGTATATTGCTTCTTTCTCTGGAGGAAAATGGTCAAATATTGTTGGTAATGGGGAAGATGGGGTAGAAGGAAACGACTTTAACATTGTTCCAGGAGTTGGATATCTTGTTTTCATGAACTATTCTTCTTCTCTCAGCATTGCAGGGTACAAATTAGAATCCTCCATCCCCATCAACTTCTCAATAGGCTGGAACCTAGTAGGAGTACATGGATACTCTAAAGCATTTACTGCTAGATCCTTCATAGACAGTATTAATGATGTAAGTGGATTGACTGCTGACAATGTATCATGGTGGCCTACTGCTAAAGGTAAATATGAAGGATTGCAAGTAACCGATGGTAAAGAATATGGATTAGATTTCCCAATAAGTCCATCTAATGGATACTTTGTAAGAATAAATAAGTTTAAACCAGAAGATACTTCATGTAACTCATTAATATGGCACTATGGAGGAGATCTAAATGGTAAATGTGGAAACAGTAAAACAATTCTTAATTAATTTTAGTAATTAAA
>CAZLAH010000021.1:0-7667 GCA_964557565.1 uncultured Candidatus Saccharibacteria bacterium | reverse complement strand
CCCAAGGGAGAAACAGCACAAAGCTTTCTAAAAAAGATTACGTATGAGGGTGCAGAGGAGAAATATGGAAAAGTGACTAAAGAACTTAAGGAAAGGATAGAATATGAATTAAATATCATTCATGACAAGGGGTATGATGATTACTTCTTAGTTGTTAGGGATTTCATAGCGTTTTGTAGAAAGAATGGCATTGTAGTCGGTATGAGGGGCTCAGGATGTGGCTCTGTTGTAGCATACGCATCTGATATTACTAGTATAGAGCCAATGTCATGGGAATTGTACTTTGAAAGATTCTTAAACCCTGAGAGACCAAGTCCTCCGGATTTTGACATAGATATTGCTGACAAAAGAAGAAATGAAGTTATCGAATATACCATAAAGAAATATGGTGCTGATAATGTAAAACAGATTGGTACCTTTAGTAAACTACAAACAAGGCAAGCCATTAGAGATGTTGCAAGAGTAATAGGTGTCGATTTGGAAGTAGCAAATAATCTTTCTAAAATGGTTGAGATAGTTTTTGGTAAATCTAAGCCAATAGACTATATGATAGAACATAACCCTGAATTTGCAGAGATAATAAATTCCTCAGAAAAAACAAGAGAACTAGCAAACATTGTTAGAAGAATTTCAGGTCTATGCCGAGGTGTTTCTACACATGCTTGTGGAATACTCATAACTCCAAAACCAGTTGTTGAATACTGTCCAATACAAAGAGACTCTCATGGTGGAGGTATAGGTATGACTCAATACGAGATGTTTGATATCGAGCCACTAGGATTAATGAAATATGACTTCCTTGGTCTTCGAAATCTCAATATCATTGGTGCTGCACTAAAGAAGATAGAGAAGAAAACGGGTGAAAAGATAGATTTAAACAAAATTGAGCCTAAAGATGAAAAAGCATTTGAACTTTTACGATCAGGGCATACAGTTGGTCTTTTCCAACTTGAAAGCGATGGGATGAAGCGAACAATCAAAGCACTTAAACCAGAGACACAGGAAGACATCTGCTATATACTTGCCGCCTACAGACCTGGACCTATGCAGTTCATTTCAGAGTATGTCGCAGTAAAAGAGGGAAAACAAGAACCTGACTACATCTTCCCAGAACTGGAGCCAGTCCTTTCAATCACCAAAGGAGTTATTACATACCAGGAGCAAGTTATGAAAATTGCTCAGATTGTTGCTGGTTACTCTCTCGGAAAGGCAGATATCCTTAGAAGAGCAATGGGTAAGAAGAAAGTAGAAGTAATGGAAGCAGAAAAGCCCGTATTTTTGGAAGGAGCTCTTGCAAATGGTTTTGATGAAGAAAAAGTAAATCTTCTTTGGGACAAGCTCATACAATTTGCTAACTATGGCTTCAACAAAGCCCACAGTGCATCATATGCAACTATTGCTTACTGGACAGCATATCTTAAATCCAGATATCCTTTGGAATTCATGGCGGCACTCCTTGAAGGAGATCTTGAGAAATTCGATAGGGTCATAATTGATATGAGAGAGTGCGAAAGACTTGGAATTGCTGTTTTACCCCCAGATGTAAATGAAAGCTCCTACTATTTTTCAACGGAAGGTGAATCAAGCATTAGGTTTGGCTTGGGAGGTATAAAGAATGTGGGTGATGAACTTGTTAGAGCAATTGTTGAGGAAAGAGAAAAGAATGGTAAATATATCCATTTAGATGATTTTGTAAACAGGAACTATGCAAATGTGACAAAAAAAGGTGTTGAGTACCTTATAATGGCAGGAACTATGGACTCCTTTGGACAAAGAACTTCACTGTTGGAAATCTTCCCTGCAGTATATGACAAAGAAAAAGGTAGAAGGAAAACACAAGATATGGGACAAATAGATATCTTTTCCTTAAATACAAATTTGGAAAAAGAAAAAATCGATGGAACGATTATCCCAGTTAAGGAAAAAGAGAATATTAGTCAAATCCTTAAATGGGAGAAAGATCTTCTTGGCATATATTTCTCAAGCCATCCTTTAGACAATCTCACTGAATTCTTTGAATCAAAAAATGTTACTCCACTTCTTGTAGCACTTGAGGAAAAAAAGAATGATGCAGTAGTAATCTTAGGTGTGCTTGTTACAAAGATAAGGAAAATCACGACAAAGAAAGGTGAAATAATGGCATTTCTTTCCATAGAAGATAAGACAGCATTTGCCGATGCCATAATCTTTCCTAGGGTATATCAAGAACTCAAAGACAATCTTCAAGAGAACAAACCTATCCTTATCGCAGGAAGACTTAATATTAGAGATGGAGAGAAAAGCATCGTTGTTGAAAAGGCTAAATATGTTGATGAACTAAAACATACCTCTAAATTTGAAGGTATAACTTTTAGGATAACAGAAGAACATTCTGAAGAGGAAATAGCTGAATTGAAAGGCTATATTGAAAATTCTACTGGAGACACAGCAGTCCGCATCATAGTTGATAATGGAATTAGTAAAAACAAAGTACTACTCAACAAAAAGGTTCTTCAAGACGAAGTGTGTGAAAAATGGATGAGAAGGTTCCCATGCTGATATAATATAGTATGGATAAAAGAAAATTAGAATCATTACCTCAAAAACCTGGTATATACAAATTCTTCAACAAAGGTGGTGAACTACTCTATGTTGGGAAAGCAGTAAATCTTAGAAATAGGGTTAAGTCATATTTTAACAATGAACTTTTTGATAGACCAAGGATAAGGAATATGATTCCCTTAATTTCTGACATTCAAATACAAGAGACCAACAACGAGATCGAATCTTTGATACTCGAATCTCTCCTAATCAAAAAACACCAACCAAAATACAATAGTGATCTAAAAGACGACAAATCATATTCTTGGTTATACATCTCAACCCAGGATAGATTTCCCACTATTAAAATTGTTAGGGAGATACAGAAGAAGGAATACAAGAAAGGTAAACTTTTTGGACCATACCCAAGTGGTTACACTATAAAAAGGATTTTTACATATCTTAGAAAAATCTATCCATTTTGTACTTGTAAAGAGAAGCAATCAAAAGTATGCCTCTATTTCCATCTTGGCCTTTGCCCTGGTCCATATCAAGGTCATATATCAGAAGAGGAGTATAGGAAGAATATAAACGAGATAATTAAATTCCTTAGAGGCCGTAAAAGAGGTCATATTTCAAATTTAGAAAAAGAAATGAACAAATATTCCAAATTAGAAAATTATGAAGAAGCAGCACTACTAAGGGATCGTATTAACGATCTAAAGTATCTCTCAGAGAGAATAGACTTTAGTGTAGACGATACAGAGGAAACATACGTAGAGAGAAGAGCAAAGATCATAGAAGAAAACTTTAAGAACTTAAGGTTGGAACTCAACCTTTCTAAACTCTCAAGAATAGAGTGTTATGATATTTCTAATACTCAAGGCAAAGAAGCCTACGGTTCTATGGTCGTTGCTAATAATGGCGCTATTGATCATAGTGAATACAGAATCTTTAAGATTAAAACCCTAGATACACCGAATGACCCATTGATGCTGAAGGAAGTTCTCTACAGAAGGTTTGATTGTGCAAATCAGAAAAAATACAAAACTAATCCTGAAATAGTTCTCATAGATGGTGGGAAGTCGCAATTGAGCCAACTGCATGATGTAATTCCAGAGGGAATTTTGTTGCTTGGAATTTCGAAAGGAAAGAGATTGAAAAGAAAAGGAGCAAGACAAATTGACGAATTTTGGAGTTCATTGAAAGGTGATATACAAAAAGTTGAGATAGTGAACAAATCAATCCTAATAGATTTAAGGGATGAGGCTCATCGTTTTGCAATCCTTCATCATAGAAAACAAAGAGCGAAATATCTTAAAACGTCAGCACTAGACAATATTAGTGGAGTTGGAGTAAAGAGAAGCAAAGGGCTACTCAAGCAATTCAAAGGTGTTGATCAGATCAAGAAAGCCTCTACTGAAGAGATAAATCAAATAGTTAAGAATAAAAAACTTGCAGAGGAGATTAAAGAGAAAGTTAATACTTAAAAGTATCCTGTGGTGTAAGGTTTGATAATATAAATTCAAAAAAAGGGCTTTCTAATTCATTGCATCTTAAGAGATATACTATACTGTCATTTGGATTTGTCATTAGTGCTATTTCGTTTATTTCATTACCTCCAGAGATAGTTCCTTGTATACCTCTACCGTAAGAAAGGTACATAACAGTTGTTCTAGTAACTCCCCAATTAAATTCAGAATCCTTATTTATATTCTTTATGTAATTATCTAAGTGGGTATCAAGAGCTTTACCATCACTACTAGCAATCGGTATTAGTGATATTGTCTCACTAGAACCTATCTTCTTAAATTCTACCATTCTAAAATCTTTGAAATTTGCAGATCTGTAAGCTATTACATACTCTTTTGGTACCTTTAAAACCCATGGAAAATCAGGAAGAAGGTCTTGCAACTCTTGGTTCGCAAGAAGAAGATCTTTCTCAACCTCCTTTTTCACTCTTTCACTCAAACCACTCTGTGCCTCTTCTACAGTCACAACTTCATACCAAACATCATTAAATTTTGAATATATTCTTAGTCCCTTGTCTTCTTTTATCCAATATTCTCCGGATTTCATCTCCTCAGATCCCACAGGTACAGAAAGTGTATGTATCCAACCAAGATTGGAAAGTTCATTTAAATAATATTCATAGACATCTTCTATACTTTCTCCATTAGGTAATCTGTATGCAGAGTTACCAGCACTTAAGAAATTTGCAACTGATGGTTCTTCTATACTGTTTGAAAATATGAATTCTGACAAAGGATATGTAGGTATCTCTTCAATACCTACGACATATGTTTTCTCGTAATCATCTAACGGATTATTGTTCCTCATATTCATCACAAATATAACTGAAAAGTATAAAAGAGCTGAAATGAAAATGAATAGCACAAAAATTTTTAAGAATGGAGGAACTGAGAGTCCTTTTGATCTTAAACGGGGTGAAGAAGATTTTTTATTGAAAATCGTTAATTTCTTTCCTCTATCTTTCGAAACTGGTGTATTGCTTTTCCTAATAGGCATATACACATTTGATTTTTTGGGTTCCTTTTTCTTTTTGAATAGGGGCATGATATTAGTTTATCATACTTCAGGATTTCTGATATATGTAGTATAATTTTGCGCTTATGCGGGATCGTCTAATGGTAGGACAGCGGCCTTTGAAGCCGTGAATCATAGTTCGAATCTATGTCCCGCAAGTATCTATGTATTTCTAAGATTTCTCAAGTAATCATTAAGGGCATTAACTGCACCTTTAAATGTTTCATCACCTTCTATTCCAACGATATCCAAAATCTTTTCCACCTCATCTTCTGAAAGAAAAATCTCGTTGTTATCTTTAATATTTATTGATGCTTCATCGAATTTACCGTAAAAAAGTTCATCGTTATTTCCATACTCATCAAGCTTCTTCTTTAAAGCAGTAAGCTGTTCTCTTGTTAATGAAATTATTCCTCTTTGCATAAATATAAGTACTTAAGTTATATCGCTCTTTATTTCCTTTATCTGATCCCTAATCTGAGCTGCTTTCTCAAACTGTAAACTATCTGCAGCTAAAAGCATTTTCTTCTCTAAGTCTTTAATTAAGAATTTCTTCTGTTTAATATCCATCTTCTCAATATCTAAATCAGTTCCCTCAGTTTCTTCATCGCCTTCTACAAGTCTACCTCTAATCTCCTTTTCTATGCTCTTAGGAGTGATATGATGTTCTACATTGTACTGTATTTGATACTCCCTTCTTCTCGCTGTCTCCTCTAAAGCATATTTCATACTATCAGTAACCTTATCTGCATACATGATAACTCTTCCTTCTACGTGCCTTGCAGCCCTCCCTATGGTCTGTACTAAACTTGTCTTAGAACGAAGGAACCCTTCTTTGTCAGCATCAAGAATTATGACTAATGATACTTCCGGTAAATCAATACCTTCTCTTAGAAGATTGATTCCTACAACCACATCGTATTCACCAAGTCTCAAATCTCTTAAAATATCAACTCTTTCAACTGTATCTATATCCGAATGTAAATACTGCACCTTTATACCAACATCGTTTAGATATGATGTTAAATCCTCTGCCATCTTTTTGGTCAAAGTAGTAACAAGTACTCTCTGTTTCTTTTGTACATTAGATTGTATCTCCTGTATTACATCATCAATCTGACCATCTGTTTTACGAACTTCTACTAGTGGATCTAGAAGACCTGTAGGTCTTGTAAGAAGTTCCACTATTTGCATATTACTGTCTTGCAATTCCCACTCGGAAGGAGTTGCAGAGAAGTAAACTGTAGTTCCTCTCTTTTTTAAGAACTCATTAAAATTCAAAGGACGATTATCTCTTGCTGTTGGTAATCTAAATCCATACTCAATTAAATTATCTTTTCTTGCCTTATCTCCATTGTACATACCTCCCACCTGTGGAATTGTAATATGTGATTCGTCGACAAACAGAAGGTAATCTTTTGGAAAGTAGTCTAGGAGGGTATATGGAGGCTCTCCTGTTCTTCTGCCATCAAAATATATTGAGTAATTCTCCATACTCTTACAGTAACCAACCTCTTTAAGCATCTCGATATCATATCTAGTCTTCTGCTCTAATCTGTAAGCTTCTACATCCTTACCTAGATTACGTAAGAAGGAAGCTCTCTGTTCAAGATCTCTCTCAATATTTACTACAGCACCTTGTATTACATCTGTCGAATACACTAAGGAGGTTGCAGGGAATATTAATATCTCTTTCAAATTAGATATTCTCTGTTTTGTAAGAGGATGAACCTTTGAAATATTCTCTATCTTGTTTCCCCATAGCTCAATACGGATGGAAAAATCTTCATACGGAGGATATATCTCAATGATATCTCCAGTTATTCTAAAAACACCATTAGTGAAATCTAATGTATCTCTAAGATATCTCATTGAAACAAGATCCAATGCAATTTGTGAAGTCTGTATTTCTTCACCCACAGTAAAAGAAATAGCCTTGTTCTCATAGTTATCTGGAGCTCCAATATTGTAGATACAAGATACAGAAGCTACTACCACGGTGTCTCGTCTGGTTAATGCTGAATTCATAGCTCCAAATCTAAGATTTTCTATTTCTTTGTTTACTTGTGACTCTTTCTCAATGTAAAGATCTTTTGCAGGAAGATATGCCTCAGGTTGGTAGTAATCATAGTAGGAAACAAAATATTTTACTGAATTGTCTGGAAAGAAATCTTTAAATTCTTCATACAACTGAGCAGCAAGTGTTTTGTTGTGCGAAAGTACAAGTGCAGGTCTATTTAATTCCTTAATTATATTTGCCATTACAAATGTCTTCCCAGATCCTGTTACTCCTAGTACTGTTTGTTTTTCTTTTCCAGAAGAAATACCTGTAACAATACCGTCTACAGCATTTTTCTGATCCTCAGACAATGTATACTTAGATTGTATATTGAAATCATTCATCATATGATTTTAGCAGATATGCAGTTGTGTTAGAATGTATATACTATGAATCATGAATTAAACAGATTACCACAGGATGTAGTTAATCAAATAGCTGCAGGGGAGGTCATTGAAAGACCTGCTTCTGTGGTTAAAGAACTTGTAGACAACGCTATTGATGCTGAAGCTAAGAAGATTACCATAAAGGTAAGACAGGG
>CAZLAH010000020.1:0-7673 GCA_964557565.1 uncultured Candidatus Saccharibacteria bacterium | reverse complement strand
AATCCTAATATACAACCAAAGAGAGTATGGAGAAGAAGGTAGATTAGTAAGAACGCAATATTGACTGGTCTAAGGAAGTCCAAATTAAAATCTACTAACATTTGATTAAACCAATATGCAAAATCTGTATTCTGTGTGTATATTAATGTGGTATACCAAGGGATTATGATGAACAAAGATGCTAGAAAGCCACCAACCATACCGTAAAATGCTCCTTCTAGTATGAATGGTAATCGAATGAATTTATCAGGACTTCCAACTAAGTGCATGATCTGAATTTCTTCCTTATGTGCGTTTATATTGAATCCTATGGTTATTCGAATCAAAGAGAAAGTTATTACCAGTAATCCTCCAATCAAGATCAAGGATCCGACACTAATTATTCCAGAAAGTGTTTTAAGATTATCTACTACGTCTTTAAAATACATAACCTCATCTATGTAAGCATTTGTTTGTTTCTCAACATTGATATTCTCAATTACATTGAGAAGTGAATCTACAGACTTAGCTCTAACTTCCAAACTTGGTGGAAGAGAATCAGCTGTTACTGTAGAAAGCAAATCAGGATTATCTGCAAAATCTTCTTGATATATGAGTAGGGCATCTTCTTGAGAAATATATTTAATTTCTTCAATTAATTCTGGATTGAAGATCTTGTCTCTAAACGTTAATATCTCTGTTTCAGGAGCATCTTTCTTAAAGAAGATGATAACTTGAGCTTTCATTTCATAGTAATCAATAGCTTCTTGACCAATTACAGCCATACTGATGAAGAAAGAGGAAATAGCAATGACTATTGTAGTAACAAATATTGTAGAAATGGAGAGCCACCTATTTCTCTTAATATTTTTTTTAGCTGTATCAAAAATGTGTGTTGATTGTGCCATTCTAGTTATTTAGATTTATTTAAATAATCTTTTACAAAACTTTCTAACTCTTCTTGCTCTTTCTTTGTAATCTTTAGATTTTTTAAATCACTTTCTGTCAAATTGAAAATCAATTCTAATGTGTTAATTTTTGCATCTTGAAGTTTCTTCAGAATATCTTTATCTAAATCTTTCAATCTCTCGTCCATTTTTAGTCCTTTCTTCTCTTCTTTTTGTGATTTCACTCCTTTTTCTTTCTCCTGGTCTTTTTCATCTTTCTTTTTAGTTTTGATACTTACAGCTTTTGGCTTCTTGATAGTATCGTAATCTCCTTTATTGTCAGAAATTATTTTACCTTTTTCTATTCTGATCACTCTTGTCTTCATCACATTAACAATATCTCTGTCATGACTTATTACCATTACTGTAGTTCCTGCTTTGTTAATGTTTTTAAGAATAGTAAGCACATCAAAAGCATTGTCGGGATCTAGATTCCCAGTAGGTTCATCTGCAACTAAAAGTTCTGGATTGTTTGCAAGTGCTCTAGCGATTGCTCCTCTCTGTTGTTCTCCTCCAGATAGTTGATGTGGAAAAAGTTTCCTTCTGTCTTGAAGTTTTACCAATTCAAGTAGATATTCTGAAGTATCTTTTATCTCCTTCGCATCTTTTCCAAGTATCTCTAATGCAAATTCTATATTCTCCTGAAGGTTCTTACTCTCAAGTAACTTCATGTCTTGAAATACTATCCCAAGCTTTTGTCTATATTGAGGTAGAAGCTTTCGTGGTAATTTGGGAATCTCTATATCATCAAAGAATATACTTCCTGAAGTAGGAATCTCTTCTCGAATGAGTAATCTCATGAGTGTAGTTTTGCCAGCCCCTGAAGGACCAACTAGGAATGAGAACTCGCCTTTATCTATATTGAAATATATATCTTCTAAGGCAGTTATACCTTCTTCATATTTTTTTGTAACTTTGTCAAAAAGTAACATGGCAGTTTCTTCAATATTAGGTACACACATATATTACTGCATTCTGATCTCAGCTTCAACCAGTTCTTCAATATTACCATTTAATATATCTTCTGGGTTGTTCGATTCTATGTTTGTACGAAGATCCTTTACTAATTTGTATGGATGAAGGATATAGTTTCTGATTTGATTTCCCCAACCAGCCACTTTGTATTCACCCTTGATATCTGCAATATTTTGTAATTTCTTCTCCTCCTTTATTCTCCACAGCTTAGCTTTCAATATCTTCATAGCACTTTCTCTGTTTTGAGCTTGGCTTCTTTGTTCAGAAGATTGTACAGATATACCTGTAGGTATATGGGTAATTTGTACTGCTGAGGATGTCTTGTTTACATTTTGGCCTCCAGGGCCGCCTGATCTTACAGCTTTAAAAAGTATGTCTTTAGAAGGAATTTCTAAATCAGTATCATCATTTTCTAGGACTGGAAGAACTTCTACTCCTGCAAATGTCGTTTGTCTCAATCCTTGAGAATTGAAAGGTGATATTCTTACTAACCTGTGTGCACCTTGTTCCTTTTTTAACATTCCAAAAGAGAATGGTTGATCTATCTCGATTGTAACTGTTGAAATACCAGCCTCACTTCCTTTTTCAAGATTCGTAACTGAATATTTCCATCCCTGCTTCTCAACATACATGCTGTACATTCTAAAAAGCATCTCTACCCAATCATTTGATTCAGTACCTCCTTGACCAGAGTAAATGGTAAGTATTGCTTTGCATGAGTCATACTTGTTAGAAAGGAATTTCCTCAAAGAGAATTTCTCATATTTTTCTCTCAAAGATTCATAGTCAGGGATTAATTGATTTTGTTCACTCTCTTTCTCAATACTGTTAAAAAGTTCTACCAGAGAATCTACATCACTTTTTAAACTCTCTGCAGTTTGAATCTCTTCAGTAAGGAAAGAGACATCATTCATTACCTCTTGTGCTTTTTCTCGGTTTTGCCAAAAAGTCTCCTGAATACTTTCGTTTTGAAGTTTAACCAACCTGTCTCTTTTGGATTCCAAATCTAAACTTTGTATTGTATCTAAAACATCTTTTTGAAGATCTAGAATATCCCTTTTGCGTAAATCAGTCATAGAGTATATTATAGTTAAGGTAACCTTTAATAGCTAGAGTATGTTTAGAATTTTCAAAAAAGACGATAATATTGACAAGGAAAGTGGTTTTCAAAACCTTCTAGATGTAAGGAAATTTGTCACATTGATTATACTTGATGGTTTTGGTGTGCACCCTGACAAGGAAGGTAATGCTGTTCTCGCAGCTAACACCCCATTCCTTGATACCGCTTGGACATATGGTAGGTCTACATTAGTACATGCTGCTGGTACTCACGTAGGACTGCCAAATGAAGAAGCAGGAAACTCTGAGGTGGGTCACCTCAATATCGGTGCTGGCCAGGTCATATATCAAACACTTCCTAGAATTAATGATGCAATTAGTAATGATGAATTAAGTGGAAATGCTGTAATTAAGGAGATGTTTTCTCTTTTAAGAAAGAGGGGAACCAGATTACATCTAACTGGTGTTCTAAGTCCAGCAGGTGTGCATGGTCATATTAAACATCTTTTCTCTTTACTGGATCTTTGTAAAGCAAATGGGATTGACCCATATATACACATCATGCTTGATGGTAGAGATACTACCCCTAAGGAGGGATATTTGTATGTAAATAAATTGAAGATAAAATTGAAAGAACTGGGTATTGGGAAAATAGCTTCAATGATGGGTAGATATTACGGAATGGATAGGGATAGTAGATGGGAAAGAACTAAACTTGCATACGATGCAATGGTGGGATTTTCAGAAGAGACTTTTGTAGATCCTGTAGAAGTATTACAGAAGGCATACGCCAATGGGGAAGATGATCAATATTTCAAACCTCGTGTTTGTTTAACTGGACAAGGTGTCCCAGTAGGTCCTGTAAAAGACGGAGATGCAGTTCTTTTCTGGAACTTTAGAGAAGATAGATCTAGGCAGTTAACTAAGGCTTTCGTTGTAAAAGATTTTACACACTTCATACGTAGAAACTATCCAAAAGAACTATACTTTGCAACAATGACAGGTTACGAAGAAGGCCTAACTGCCAATGTTATATTCCCTCCACTTCCTGTTAAAAGATCCTTAGCAGAACATCTTTCTGAATCAGGTAAAAAACAGGTACACATTTCAGAAACAGAGAAGCATATGCACGTAACCTATTTCTTCAATGGTGGTATTGAGGCTCCACATCCTGGAGAGGTATTTTTCAATATCCCTTCTCCAAGAGTTGCAGACTATGCTGAAGTTCCTGCCATGAGTGCTGAAATAATCAGGGATGAAACTGTAAAAAAAATAAGGGACATGGAAAGAAATCCCTACAATTTCATTCTTCTTAACTTTGCAAACCCAGATATGCTTGGTCATACAGGCAACCTAAAAGCAACAATTAGGGCTAATGAAATAGTAGATTCTTGTACAGCACTAATTGCCAAAGAAACATTAGCAGCAGGTGGAGCAGTAGTTATTACTGCTGATCATGGAAACTGCGAGACAATGATAAACAGAACTACTAAACAAGTAGACATTGCACATACGAACAATCCTGTTCCCTTAGTTATGCTTACAAGTATCAATGAAATCGAAGCAAAAGCAGGAGTGCCATTACTCAAAATCGGTACAGGAAGCAAAGCTAGACCAACAGGACTCTTAGCTGACGTTGCTCCAACTGTACTCGGACTTGTAGGTGAAGATATCCCTGCAAATATGACAGGTGTCGATCTCAGACCACTACTATAGCTTCAACAAAAGTAGTACGATCCCCAGAACTATTCTGTATATACCAAAAACAGTTAACCAATTACTCTTCTTGTATTTGCTTAAAACATTCAAACAAACATATCCAACCACAAAAGGTACCACAGTAACAATTACAGCCATTAAGATCCACTCAGAAGTCATATCGCCTACAGAATATCCACCATTTAAAACTTCTTTCAACGCAGAATAACCAACCCCCCCAAAAAGAATTGGTAAACCTAGTAAAAATGAATACTCCAACGCAACATACTTATTCAATCCTGTAACCATACCTGTAATTGTAGTGATCCCAGACCTTGATGTACCAGGAATTAAAGCTAAAGATTGGCTTATCCCCATAACTATTGATTGTTTCCAAGACACTTTCTCCAAATCTATGTTTTCGGAATTCTTTTTTGTTTTTTCCAAAACAATCATCACAATTCCCCACACTATTAATGATACAGCAGTAATCCAAACAAACCTTAACTCTCTTTCTATTATCTCCTCGAAAAGAACCCCAACCAACGCAGCAGGTATTGTAGAAACGAAAATCTTTGATAAGAACAATAATCTTTCTTTTTTGAATATACCTTTAAAAATCTTCTCTCTAAAAAAAAGTAAGATTGCCAACGTTGTCCCAAGGTGAAAAGCAGTTAAAAGAAAGGAAGAAGTTGGTAAATCAAAAAGCCTTCCCAATACTAATATATGGCCACTACTAGAAACAGGTAACAACTCTGTTACTCCTTGCACTATGCCAATAATTATGAGCTTTAAAGATTCCATATAATCTGATATTCTGAAATAAGATATCTTGCAATAATATAATACAAAACAGGAAGATGTACAAAAAAACTGTCAAAATATTCCTTCTTACACTGTTTCTAATACTGTTTTCAACTGATAAAACCTTTGCCGCTGAGCCATCTCTTAGCTTCTACCCTAAAGGTGGCCAAGTACTTAACAAAGACCAAGGCTTTGTAGTTGATGTGCTAATTGATACCGCTGGTCAAGAAGTTGTCTCTGCTAAATTCGTCATACTCTTTGATCCATCCATGCTTGAACTCACAAAAGCTGAAAAAAACAATACACTCTTTGACCAGTGGCCTGCAGATGAATCCACACTAGACAATGACAATGGAGTAATTATGCTTTCTGGATTCACACAATCCGGAACAGGAAACCTTTACAAAACTGGAGAAAAACCAGATATCCTCGCGAGATTAACATTTAAAACACTGAAAGAAGGAACAACAAAATTGGAATGGGAATACGGTGGAAACAATGGTGTCTTTGACCGTGTCATTATGAAAGACGGTAGCCCAACAACTAACATTCTAAATTCAGAACCTGAAGACGCAACCTTTGTAATAGGGAAAGATATATTAAACCCAGGGAATATTGATACTGGTATACCAATAGACAGATACATTCTCTTTGGTGGGTTAGTACTAATACTCTTTGGTGCCTTCATGATCTTTACTCGCCCAGGAGGACTTAGAAAAAAAACAGGAACAGTCATAATATATGACAACGACAAATAACCTCAAATACAAAAAAGTTGCATTAGTAACAGAATCTCTTTGGAATATGGGAGGAGCAAACAGAGTACTTGATGTCTTCGCAGAAATGTTCCCATCCGCAGATATCTACGCACTCTTTGGCGAAAAAGAAAAACTCTCGAATAACATAAAAGAACATAAAATTCATTTTTCATTTTTAAACAAAATCCACTTCATTAAAAAAATATACAGATATACCTTCAACCTTTGGCCCTTAGCTATTGAATCATTTGATCTCTCAACATATGACCTTGTCATTTCATCCTCTCATTCGGTAGCACATGGAGTAATTACACCTCTTGGATCAAAACATCTAGCATACATTCACACACCAATGCGCTACGCCTGGGACGAAGCTACCAACTACTCAAGCACCGTAGATTTTGGCCTCATAAAAAGGACTATCGTGGATTTTAGTCTAAATTTCATAAGATTATGGGATGTTAATGCGTCCATAAGGTCAGACATTTTGATTTCCAATTCTAAATTTGTATCTCAAAGAATCCATAAGTATTGGAGAAGAGATACTGATCTTGTAATAACACCTCCTGTTGAAAGATTTCCAAACGAAATTGCAATAAAAAGAAAAGAGTACTTTGTTTCAGGAGCACCATTTGAACCAAACAAAGGGGGTTCTCAACTTTTGGAATATGCTAGTAAATTAGGTTTTAACCTAAAGGTAATAGGGGATGGAAGTATGCGAAAGAAACTACAAAAGAAATACAAAAAATACAAAAATATTACATTTTTAGGCACTACTTCTGAAAAAGAGAAATGGAAATTACTTTCTAATGCAAAAGGATACATAACTGCAGGAGTTGAAGATTACGGAATTTTTACAGCAGAGGCTATCTCTTGCGGTACTCCTGTACTTGCATACAAAACAGGAGGATCATTGGAGATAGTCAAAGAGCGGAAAAATGGTGTGTTTTTCTCAACTCAAAACATTGATGATTTCGAAAAAGCATTAGAGATATTTAACAAGAAATCATGGAACTATGAAAGAATATCAAAAGAGAGTAGATTTACAAATAGTAGAGAAGATTTTGTTAAAAAGATAGAGAAAGTACTGGTTGATAACCAATAATATATCTGATATCATTTTACCATTCTGATTTGCCGAGATAGCTCAGTTGGTAGAGCATCTGTCTGAAGAACAGAGGGTCCCCAGTCCGAGCCTGGGTCTCGGCACCACGCGAGAGTAGTTCAGTTGGCTAGAACGACACATTGCCAATGTGTAGGTCGCGGGTTCGAACCCCGTCTCTCGCTCCAGTTTCTTTAATGAAGAATACTAAATTACTTCTTCTCCTCTTCTTTCCATTCTTCAATAAGCCCCTTAATCCACTCTCCAATCTTCTTCCTATTCAAATAAATAATAACAGCAACAACAGCCAAGCTAGCAAAAACCATACTATTATTAACAGTATTAATAGCA
>CAZLAH010000019.1:0-8419 GCA_964557565.1 uncultured Candidatus Saccharibacteria bacterium | reverse complement strand
TAAATCCTTTGTACTTTGGCATTCTTCTGAAGAAAGGAACATTTCCACCTTCAAAGCTTTGTAATGATTTATGTCCAGATCTAGATTTTTGACCTTTAGAACCTCTTCCAACTGTGTGTCCACCGACACCAGATCCGTATCCTCTTCCAATTCTTTTACCCTTCATTATTCTTTTTTTTCTTGTTGGTATATTTTCTAAGTACATTATTTTTTATCTATAACTTTATCTTTTGTTCTTCTATCCCTTCTTTGGAATTTGTTTTGTCTTGAATCATTACCTTTTTTCTTGCTTTCTTTTCTCTTTTTTTCCTCTTTAATCTTTTTCTCCTTGTCTGACTCTTCCTTCAATTGGATTCTTTCTCTCATCTTTGTCATTTTTTCTAATACTCTGTCTTTTCTCAATTCTTTTAATGCTCTGAATGTACAATATGCATTTGCATTTGATTCTGGGCTTCCTAATATCTTTCCATATACATTGTCTATACCTGCCATTTCAAGAACTAATCTAACAGAAGAACCTGCGATTACACCTGTACCAGGTCTTGCTGGTCTTAAAAGTACTCTAGCAGCTCCGAATTTGTGTGTTATTTCATGAGGGATAGTATCTCCTATGAGTTCTATCTTCTTCATTGTTTTAACAGCTAATCTTTCTCCTTGTTCTACTGCACTTTTAACATCAGCACCTCTTCCTAATGCAACACCTACGCTTCCAGCTCTATCTCCTACAACTACTACAGTACTAAATCGAAGTCTTTTTCCACCTTTAGTAACTTTAGCAACTCTTCTTATTGGGAGAGTTCTTTTATCATAAGATTTTCTTTCTGTTCTGTTTTTATTGAATCTATCTTCCATATTCTTTTTCTAAATTTTAACTCCTTTATTTCTTAGTTCATCTGCAAATGTTTTTATCAATCCATGGTATTTGTATCCGCTTCTATCAAAAACCAAAGTCTCGTATTTGACTGCTTCTTTTGCAAATGTACCTGCCATGGTGATTATATCATTACTATTCTTTTTTGACATTAAAGATTTAAGAACTTTACTGTTTTCATCATCTGCAATTCCTGCATAGAAGTATCTGTTACTTTTGAACACAAATATTCTTGGTTTTGTGCTTGTTCCACTAACATTCTTTCGAATATGTAATTTTCTTCTTATTCTTCTTTGTTTTCTATCTTTCTTAACCATATGTATCTTTTTATATCTTATATTTAAGCTACGCTAGATTTTGAGCTTTTCCTCTTAATATATTCACCTTCATATCTAATACCTTTTCCTTTGTAAGGTTCTGGTTTTCTAATTTCTCTTATCTTAGCTGCAAATAATCCTACTTTTTGTTTATCATGTCCTTTTATTACAACTTTTGTTTCTTCTGGTACTTCTATTTTAATTCCTTCTTCTGGTTGTACTGTAATTGGATGATTCCAACCTAAGCTCATTACTAATTTGTCTCCATCCATTCTTGCTCTATATCCAACACCTACTAATTCAAGATTCTTTGCGAAACCATTTTTTACTCCGTTTATTGCATTTGCAATTATTCTTGTATATGTACCATGATCTGATTTGCTTTGTTTCAACTCATCTTTTCTTGATACTAATACAAAACCTTCTTCAATCTTTGCATCTAATTCTTCTGGTAGTGTTACTGTAATTTCCCCCAAAGAACCTTTTACAAGAACATCCTTCTCAGTTATTATTACTTCTACTCCTTCTTCTATTTTGATTGGTTCTTTTCCTATTCTAGACATGTTATTACCAAACTTTACATATTAATTCGCCACCTAGATCTTTACTCTTTGCCATTGCTCCTGAGAATAGTCCACTTGAGGTACTAATTATTGATATACCTCTACCATTCATTACCGGTTTAATTTCTTGTTTTGTTGTATATATTCTTTGTCCTGGTTTGCTTACTCTTTCTAAATGAGTTATTACTGGCTCGTTATTGTCATACAAAGGTTTTACTTCAACATATCTACCATTATCAGCATAGTCCTCTATCATTTTCTCTTCCTTCAATACTCTTAAAATTTCTTTGTTGATCTTCGTATTAAGAACATCAACTGTTTCTTTCTTTCTCATTATTCCATTTTGTAATCTTGCAAGCATATCTGCTATTAAATCGTTCATTTTTCTTTTTTATTAAATTACCAAATTGATTTCTTTACTCCAGCGATTTTTCCTTCACTGGCTAATTTTCTAAAACAAATTCTACAAACTCCATAATGTCTCATATATCCTCTTGCTCTTCCACATATTTCGCATCTGTTGTATACCCTAGATGAAAACTTAGAGTTCTTCTTTAATTCTTTTGCTTTGTATTCTTTAGCTCTTGTTGACATCTTTCTTAAAAGGGAATCCAAATTTATCTAAAAGTAATCTACCTTCTTTGTCATTCTTCGCACTGGTAACTATGGTTATTTCAAGACTTCTTATCTTTGTAACATTGTTTGAATCTATTTCTACAAAAACAGTATGATCTTCAACACCTAAAGAGTAATTTCCTGCACCATCAAAAGACTTATAACTTAGGCCTCTAAAGTCTTTAGTTCTTGGTAATACAATGTTTACTAATTTATCAAAAAAGTGCCACATTCTCTCACCTCTAAGTGTTACAGATACTCCTATTTCCAATCCTTTTCTGATTTTGAATGAAGATATTGCTTTCCTTGCTCTATTTACAACTGGTTTTTGTCCTGTTATCAATGTAAGCATTTGTACTATTTCCTCAATTGCAGAGCTATTGGTTACGCTTTCTCCTGCACCAACATTTACAACAATCTTTTTCAATGTAGGTACTTGCATAGGGTTTGTATATCCCATCTCTTGCATTATCTCTTTCTTTATTTTGTTGTTATATTCTTCTAATAGTCTATTCATTATTTAGTTTCCTTTTTCTTTGATTTAGTCTCTTTCTTTACTACTTTCTTAACTTCTTTTTCTACTTTGTATTCTATTGCTTTCCCACATTTCTTACATACTCTTACTATTTTTTCTCCATCTTTTTGAATTCCAATTCTTGTACTTTTATCACATGATGGACATATTAACATGACTTTTGATACAGGAAATGGTTTCTCAACTATCAATATCTCAGATGTTCTCTGTCTTCCATCTCCTTTTAAATGTCTCTTGTAAAGGTTTAATCCCTCTACTACCAACTTGTCATTTTTAAGATCAACAGCAACTACAACTCCTCTCTTCCCTGAGTCTTTTCCGTATAGTATTTTTACTGTATCTCCTTTTTTAATCTTCATATCTATATTTTTACTAAAGTACTTCTGGTGCTAAAGATAATATTTTATCAAAACCCTTCTCTTTAAGCTCTCTTGCTACTGGTCCAAAGATTCTAGTACCTTTTGGAGCTTTATTCTTTGGTTCTACAATTACTGCTGCATTATCATCAAATCTGATGTATGTTCCATCTTTTCTTTTGTATTCTTTGGTAACTCTTACTATTACAGCTTTCAAAACCTCGTGTCTTTTTACCGCAGCATTAGGAAGAGATTTTTGTACAGCTACTGTAACAATATCTCCTACCAATGCATATCTTCTTTTAGAGTAACCAGGTATACCGAAAAGCTTTACAATCTTTGCTCCACTGTTATCTGCTACTGTTAAGTTTGATTCTATTTGTACCATTATATTTATTTTTTATTTATTACTATCCATCTTACTTTCTTAGACATTGGTCTCGATTCTTTTATAGTAACTTTATCTCCTATTTGTAATTCTTCATTAGTATGTGCAAAAAAAACTTTCTTTCTTTTTACAATCTTAGAATATTGAGGATGTCTTTCAGAAGAAGCAACCTCAACTTTTACTGTTTTCTCCATCTTGTTACTTGTAACAACTCCTACTACTTGTCTTTTGTTATCTCTTTTTTTAGTTTCTTTTTCCATAATGTCTTTAATTAAATAACGGCTTGTATTCTACCAATTATTAAGGCTTTACTCAAGCTAAATTTCATTTCTTGTAACAAATTTAGTTTTAACAGAGAACTTATGCGATGCAAGTCTTAATGCTTCTTTTGCCATTTTCTCGTCTACACCACCTATTTCAACCAATATTGTCCCAGGTACCACAACTGCTACATATCCCTCAACAGCACCTTTTCCTCCAAGCATCTTACTGTTTGTTGACTTTTGAGTGTAAGGTTTCTGTGGAAATATTTTCAACCAAACCTTACCTTTTCTTTTTGTAAATCCTGTCATTGCTCTTCTAGCTGCTTCTATCTCTCTAGCATTTATCCAACCACTAACCATGCTCTTTAATCCATATTCTCCGAAAGTGATTTTGTTATTAGCAGTAGCGACCCCACCCATTTTTCCTCTAAATTCTTTTTGGTATTTTCTTTTCTTTGGTTGTAACATATCTTTTCTTTGCTAATATATTATTCTTCTCTATCTATATCATTTTTTTCACCTTTGTATATCCATACCTTTATACCCATCAATCCTGCATCCATTGTTTTTGCTATTTCATTTGCATAGTCTACATCTGCTCTTAAGGTTTGTGCTGGGACTGAACCCGCTGTAGCTTTTACAGTCCTAGCTTGGCTAGCATTGTTAATTCTTCCAGAAACCCATATTCTTAAACCTTTTGCTCCTGACATCATTATTTTCTCTTTTGCACTCTCTACAAGTAGTTTAGATGGTTGTCTTCTTTCAATACCATCAGCTATTGTTCTTGCAACTATTCTTGCCGAGAGATCAGCTTTCTTAACTTCTCTTACTTTCAGCTCGATATCTTGTTTCAACATTCTCTTCAATTCTTTTTGTAAAAGATCAATTCCTTCACCACCTCTTCCGATTGCAACTCCTGGTCTAGCAACATATACCAAAACCTCTATTTTGTTTACAGTTCTGTTAATATTTACACTTCCGATACCAGCATCTTTCATTGCTTTTACAATCTTTTTCTCAATGAGAAGATCTTGAGCAAACATCTTAGGGAAATCCTTTTTATCTGCATACCAAACAGAATCCCAAGTTTTGTTTATTCCCATTCTAATTGCATTTGGATTTACTTTTCTTCCCATAATTACTTAACTTTTAATTCTAAATTAATATGCGATCTCCTTTTATCTATTCTAGAAACCCTTCCTCTCGAGTTAAATCTTGTTCTTTTTAATGTTGGTGCTGCATCTACAAATATTGATTTAACAATCAAATCTCCCTTATCTACACCAAATAAATCTCTAGCATTTGCTACTCCAGAAAGAAGAGCTTTCTTAACAAAAAGTACTCCCTTTTTGTTTGTTAGCTGTAAAAGATTTAAAGCTTCTTCTACATTCTTACCTCTAACTACATCAACAACCAATCTCAATTTGAGAGGTGATTCTGCAATGTTCTTTACTTGTACTTTTACTATTTTTTCTTCCATTTCTTCTTTAATTAATTATTATTCTTCAAATCTACCACTACTTCCGTATACTTTAGAGAGTTTACCCTTCTTAGCATGCCCTCTAAACTTCCTAGTAGGAGAAAATTCTCCTAATCTGTGTCCAATCATTGATTCAATTACTAATACCTCTTCATGCTTCTTTCCGTTATGTACCAAAAACTTCATGCCTACCATCTCTGGTGTGATTGTAGAAGCTCTAGCCCATGTTTTAATAGGGGACATCTTACCCTCTGCTCGAGCTTTCTCAACTTTCTTCATCAATTTTTCATCTGTATATGGTCCTTTTTTTAGTGATCTAGACATACGAATTAATCAATAATTTATTTTTTAGCAAATTGCCTGTTTTTAGTTCTTCTTCTCTTTATTATCATATTCTCTGTTCTTCTATTTTTTCTTGTTCTAACACCAACTCTATTTCCCCAAATATCTTTTGCAGGTCCACCGATAACACCTTTACCTTCACCACCACCGTGTGGATGCTCCACAGCATGCATTGCCATACCTCTAACCTCTGGTCTCCATCCTAAGTTTCTCTTCCTACCTGCTTTTCCTAATTTCACATTCAATTTATCTTCGTTACCTACTTGACCTATTGTTGCCATACTCTCTCCAGGTACTAATCGAATCTCTCCCGAAGACATCTTTATCTGTATATATTTACCAGTTGGATCTACACCTTGTACTACAATAGCTTGACCAGCAGATCTCCCATACTTAGCTCCCTTTCCAGGATCATTTTCTATACAATGAACAATTGTACCTGAAGGGATATTTTTTATCTGCATTGCATTTCCAACAATTACATCTACTTTCTCTCCAGAAACAACTTTACTTCCTACTTCCAAATCTCTAGGAGCTATTATATATCTCTTATCACCATCATCATATTGCAAAAGTGCAAGATGTGCAGTTCTATTTGGATCAAAGAAGAACCCAGCTACTTTAGCAGGTATTCCAAATTTCTCTCTTTTAAAATCAACCAATCTTATTCTTCTCTTAAAACCACCACCTCGGTGTCTAACAGTTATCTTTCCTTGATTATTTCTTCCAGATATCTGTTTTTTCTCAATTGTAAGACTCTTAGGACCTCTCTTTTTACTAAGATATGATCTATCTTCAAGTCTTGTTTTTCTTCTTGTCGAAGTTGTAGGTTTAAATTTCCTTATAGCCATGTTAGTTCTTTAAAAATTCATCAATTTTATCTCCCTTTTTAAGAGTAAATGTCATTTTTACCATATCTGATTTTCTCGTTGTCTTGTATGTCTTCCAATCTCTTTTCATTTTTCCAGGTCTTACAGTAGAATTACTTGCAACTACTTTTACTTTGTATTTCTTCTCTATCTCTTTTCTCACTTCTATCTTGTTTACACCTCTAGTTACTAAGAATGTATATTTATTCAAAGCATTTGCTGCTGCATATGTTTTCTCTGATATCACTGGTTGTATTTTTATTTCTTTATTTTCCATTTGTTAACCTTTCTTCAATAACCTTAACATTATCTTGGTCTACAATGATATTTCTGTTTCCTACTAAGTGTTTAGCATTCAATTTCAAAGGAGTAACAACGTTCATCTTGGTTACATTTCCTAAGAATTTAGCTGCTTCTAACTTATCAGATACAAGTAATACTTTCTTTCTAGAATCCTTTACCATTTCATCTCTGTATTTCTTCCAATCTGCAGAAGAAAAAGTAGAAAATTCCAATTCTTTATTTTTCAATCTCAAAGAAAGCATCATGCAAAGGGCTTTCTTAGCTACTTTTTTATTCAATTTCTTAACATAGTTTCTATCGTTAGATGCAAATGTAACACCACCACCTACCCAAATTGGGGATCTTGAAGAGCCATGTCTTGCTCTTCCTGTACCCTTCTGTTTCCATGGTTTCTTACCACCACCAGCTACATCTCCTCTTGATTTAACATTAGCAGAACCTTTTCTTTCATTACTGTTATAAATGTACAATACCTGAGCAATTAGATCTTCATTAAAAGGTACTTCCCATACAGATGGATTCAAATCTAATGATGTTTTCTTTTCTACTACTTTTTTTGTTGTTTTTTTAGAAACTTTTTCCATCTTATTCTGCATATATTCTAATTAAATCTCCCTTAGATCCAGGAACTGGTCCAAGTATGAGTAAATGATTATCTTTTATATCAACAATTTCTCTATCTTTAAGAGTTACTGTGTCTTGCCCCTTTCTTCCAGCCATTTTCTTACCTTTTACAACTCTACCAGGATCTGTACCAGCACCAATTGAACCAGGAGCTCTCAACCTATCTGATTGTCCATGAGTTTTTGGACCTCCATGGAAACCCCATCTCTTAACAACTCCAGCAAATCCTTTTCCTTTTGTTATACCAGCTACTACTACTTTATCTCCCACATTAAAAGTTTCTGCATCTATGCTATCTCCAATATTCTTCTCTTCAAGACTTCCTTTAAAGTATTCTCTTTTTGCAGGTACTGCTTTCAACGCTTTGTATTTTCCAGAAATAGCTTTGTTTGCTTTTCTGCTTTCACCAATACCTAATTCAAAACCATCTTTTTCTAAGTATGAAAGAATACATCCTGATATGTCAATAACTGATACAGGTAAGACTTTGTCTCCCTTAAATACTCTTGTCATTCCTTTTTTTATTCCTATTACTGCTTTCATATTTATATATTTATTATTGTATTCCGATATCTACACCAGCAGGCATTTGTAAATGCTGTAAAGCATCTATTGTCTTTGGAGTAGGATCTATAATGTCAATTATCCTCTTGTGAGTATTAATCTCAAAATGTTCCATCGAGCTCTTGTAAATAAATGGTGATCTATTAACTGCAACTTTTCTTCTCTTAGTTGGCAAAGGTATAGGGCCACCTACTTTAGCACCTGTACTTATAGCAGTTTCGATTATGCTTTTAGCAGAATTATCAACAACTACAGAATCATATCCTTTTAGCTTTACTCTAATTTTCGCTGTTAGACTTGCCATTTATTTAAAAGAGCTAAATTAAATT
>CAZLAH010000018.1:0-9983 GCA_964557565.1 uncultured Candidatus Saccharibacteria bacterium | reverse complement strand
TCTAGGACAACAGGTTTTCATCCTGTAAACCGGGGTTCGATTCCCCGTAGCGGTAGTTCTGGAATCAATTGCATATTTTTTACATTTCATTTAGTATTATTAGATATATCTAAATTATCTGCCAAGAATATGTACGAAGAACAAAAAGAAACTGGTAATACACAAACTGAAAAGATTTCCTCAATCTTTTCTTCCATCAGTCAATTCTTACTATCCTTTTTAGAAACCGTCGTAATTGCATTAGTAATATCTGTTGTACTTTACCTCTTCATAATGACTCCACACGAGGTCATAGGTAACTCTATGCATCCAACATACAAAAATGGAGAATACCTAACTGCAAATAAAATTGTATACCGAATATCAGAACCACAAAGAGGTGATGTCATTATATTCAAATATTCTGATACTCAAGATTTCATAAAAAGAGTCATTGGTCTTCCAGGCGATACAGTTATGCTCAAGGATGGGCATTTGTATGTGAATAACAATATTCTAGACGAAACTGGATATCTAAGTGATTCCATATATACCAATGGTGGGACATTCCTAAAAGAAGGTGAAAGTATTACAGTACCAGATGGAGAATATTTTGTATGTGGGGATAACAGATCACATAGCTCTGATTCTAGAGAGTTTGGTACTATTAACAAAGGCAATATAAAGGGAAAAGCTTGGATAGTATATTTCCCATTTTCAGAGTTTAGAATCGCTACACATGAGTCATACGAGAATATCTAGTCAAAGAGTGTGAAACGTGTTAAAGTAAATATATGAGAACATTTGTAGTTGCAAATCAAAAAGGAGGAGTTGGAAAGACAACCACAGTAATGAACTTGGGTGCTAGCCTTGCACAGAAGAGAAAAAAAGTGCTGGTAATAGATTTGGATCCTCAATCAAATCTTTCTTCAGGATTGGGATTTACACAGCAATTTGATAAACAGAGTTGGAATTCTACAGATGAAGCTCCATACAAGAACATATACAATGTATTGGTTGAAGGAGAAAAAATCTCTGCCGTTTTCGTAAGCACTACTACCCCTAACCTCTTCCTAGTTCCTTCCCATCTTTCTTTAGCGGGAGCAGAGATAGAGATGGTGAATATGATCAGTAGAGAATCTTTGCTAAAGAAAGCCCTAAAGGAATTCAAGGAAGATTTTGATTATGCGATAATTGATTGTCCACCATCTTTAGGATTACTTACCATAAATGCACTATGTGCTGCTGACGAGCTCATTATACCAATACAGTGTGAATACTTTGCACTAGAGGGATTGGGTCAATTAATTGAAACTACAAAATTGGTTAAAGGTATAAATCCAGATCTAACAATAGGTGGAGTCATACTAACTATGTATGATAGCAGAACTAAACTTTCAGAGAGTGTCGTAGGTGATGTCAAAGAATTCTTTAAGGATTTGGCATTTTCTTCAATAGTTCCAAGAAATGTAAGACTTTCAGAAGCCCCATCATATGGTAAGACAATATTTGAATATGATGATAAATCTACAGGTGCCTTAGCATACAAGAATCTTGCTAAAGAATTTGTTAAACGCTTTTAAGATTAAATTTAGTTAATACTATTTATGTCAGAAAATTCAAGATTGGGTAAGGGGTTAGCTGCTTTAATCAATTCAAATGAAATAGATAATTCTAGTAGCTCATATATTGAGAATTTCGATATTGAAAAGATCGAAGCAAATCCATATCAACCTAGAATGCATATTGAGCCAGAGGAGTTAATTTCCATAGCAGATACAATCAGAGAGCATGGAGTAATACAACCATTAATCATTACAAAAGACAAGAATTCAGAGAAGTATTTTTTAATTGCTGGAGAGAGAAGATTAAGAGCATCTCAGTTAGCAGGTTTCAAAACCGTTCCTGTTGTAATCAAAGATAGTTCTCCTCAAGAAATGCTTGAATTGGCAATCATAGAGAATGTACAAAGAAAAGATTTAAATCCATTGGAAGAAGCATACGCTTACAAGCAGATGCAAGATGAATTTGGAATGCCTCAAGGAGATATTGCAAAGAAGGTTGGATACAGTCGTGTTGCAATAACAAACAAGATTAGGTTACTTGGTATTCCAGATGAAGTAAAAGAATTTGTTCTTAATGAAAACTTGAGCGAAGGACATGCAAGAGCGTTGTTAGGTATTAAAGACAAAACATCTTTAATAGCAGCTGCTGATTTGGTAATGAAAAGAGGTATGAGTGTGAGAGAAACAGAGGCATTAGTAAGGAAAATAAGCTATGGGAAAGGTTCTACTACAAGATCATGGAAAAAGACAGATCAGGAAACTGATAGATATTCTACAGAATTAAGTAAGAAGCTTGGATTTACTGCACATATTACGAAAATGACAAAAGGTGGGAAACTAGTAATTAGATATAATACTCGATCAGAGTTAAAAGATTTAATGGGAAAATTACTTTAACCTTTTACTTCTTGTCTTAGTTTCTCATACACAAGAACTGCTGCAGTTGCACCTACATTCAATGATCCAATACCCTCCCTCATTGGTAGTGCAATTTTTCCATCAACTCTGTCCAACATCCCCGGAGAAATGCCAACATCTTCAGCACCTAAAACGAACGCAACAGCACCTTTAAGATCAGTATCATAGTAATAATTGCCTTCCATATGTATCGCATATGTTTTTATATCATTCTCTTTCAAAGTCTTCATAGCATTAAAAAGATTCATCTCTACAAGAGGAACTCTTTCAGCAGCACCCATAGATATCCTTATGGTCTCATCAGAAATGATGCTTTTCTCTTGGGTATTTATGATAATACCATTAACACCAGCCCCAAAAGCTGTCCTCATGATAGCTGCAATGTTTTGAGTATATTTCAAACTATCAAGAATTAAAAAGAATGGTTGTTTCTTCTCTGAATATATTTTTTCTAAAAGTTCTGACAAACTCCAATCATTTTCAGAAACCATATACCCTACTAGACTTTCGGATGATGATGTTCTGAGTTTTCTGTTTAGAGCCCTTCTAGATACTTTTAATATGGGGATTTGTCTTTTTGATGCTACTTCAAAGATCTCTCTACTCTTAACATCCTTAAAAGCATTACTAGCTGCATAAATCTTGTCAAAATCTCTACCCTCCTTTAAGAGTTCAAGTAGAGCATTTTTACTCTCTATCTGTATATGTTTGGATTTAGGCATACTAGTTTGATTCTACCACATCTACATAGTATTGTGTTCTCTTAAAAGATTTCATTCTTCTAAACTTAACAACACCATCTGTTTTAGCATGGATTGAAAATGTTCTACCAATATATGTGTTATGACCAGGATGATATAACGAACCATTTTGTCTAATGATTATGTTTCCTGCGTTTACTTTTTCTCCAGCAAACTTTTTTACTCCAAGCCTTTTGCCTGCAACATGACCATGGTTTGAGGTTGTAGCTCCTGCTGCAACATGTGACATAACAGTTTCTTACAATTAACTTAAATCTTAGAACCTACGTTCTGTAAAGAATAAAAATATTCCTAGTGATAATACTATTTTTACGGCTCCACTTCAAGTCCCTACCCCCAGAGTAGTAAGTATTTAGAAGTTCCCAACGATTACTAATCAATTCTCTTATTCCAAATGTTTTCCATCCACTATGTGTTTTGTATGATGGAATTATTAAAACAAGCTTTATTCCTCTCTTTTCTATTTTTTTATCTATTAATTCAAAAAGTGCGTTGTAAAGTGATTTTACATCATTTAGAAGCTTTTCAGCCATTTCAGTAGAAACTTCTCTTTTCTGAGGTACGCCCATATATGGCTCACAAACTATGGCTGAGATATCTGAATTACTAAGTTTTTTCACTATTTCATGATCTGGTTGTTTTACATCGAGTTTAAAAGCTTCATAGAAGATATCTTGAATTATCTCCTCTTCATCAAGCCATCTGATATTTTCTTCGGTATTGTATACTGCATTGCTATCTATATCAGAAGCTAAGAAGTTAAAACCAAGTACAGCTGCTTCCATGGGGATAGTTCCTGATCCGCAAAAGGGATCCCATATGATACCATTTGTAAGAGATGTAAAGTTAACTAGCATTCTAGCAAGTTTTGGTGGCAACATACCCATCTCTGTATCGGAATGAGGTCTTTCAAGATCTCTCTTAACAAATTCATCAATATTTTGAACTGCAAGTGTAGATCCGTATACTTCTTCTATTCCATTACTTAAAACACAAAGCTCAAAACCTTTTTCCAAGACATCATTATGCTTTATCTGTGCTGCATTCAATTCGTTTTCACCTCTTCTTGGAGATACAAACCTTGAAGATATTCCATATTCTTTAAAACCCTTTTTAATATTATTACCTAGTTTCTTAGAATATATATTTGTATGTTTACCTATTGTTGAGATACCAAATGTAATTTTAGCTTTTCTTTCACAAAAGGTATTCAAGAATTGGTCTAAGTCTTCAATAACTTCTCCATATCTTACAAATCCACCTAATCTTTTAAATATATTTTGTAAGAGATTTGGATCTAGATCATTGCTTTTAATTATGAATATACCTTCTGTATACCTGTGAACAATGTCTTTTTTTAGGCTGAATGCTTCAAAAACAGAAATTAATTCTGTGTAAGAGAGGTCTGGAAAAGATCCAGCTTGGAAAAAATATTGTTTAGCCATCTTATGATATTTTCTTAACAAGTACTTTTGTTAAATCAGCTCTAAAGCCATATCTTCTTCTATTTCTAGATTTGGCTTTAAAAGTTAAACCTTTTATTTTCTCACCCTTAAATTGAGATGTGATTTCTAAACTTACAGTTGCTCCCTCTACCAATGGTTTTCCAACTTTAATGTCTTCACCATCTGCTACAAGAAGAACATCCTTTACTTCTAATGCATCTCCTTTGTTTCCTTTTAGCTTGCTTACCTCGTACTCTTTGCCTTCAAATACTTTCAACTGAACACCAGAGAGCTTAATAACAGCGAATTTCTCGCTTGTGACTGTTGTCTCTTCTTTTGTTTCTACTTTCTTCTTGTCTGCCATAGGTAAGGATTTTAAGTTAATAACGGGAAAAAGTCAATGAATTATTATTCATATATATCTAGTATCTGTTTTTTGTTTGTATTTAATTTGCCAGAAATACTGTTATGTATATTCTGAATAATGCCCAAAGAAAGTAAAGTCATAATTGTAGAGCTTCCTCCTACACTCATGAAGGGTAGAGGTATTCCTGTTGCAGGTATAGTTCCAAGGTTAGTACCAATATTGATGAAAACTTGGAGTAAGATCATAAGACCAATACCTAAGCTAATCAAAGAGAACATTTTGTTGTCTGTTGTTTTAATTGATTTAAATATACATATCAAGACTAAGGTTGCATATACAAATATTAAGAACATACTGCCAACTAAACCAAACTCTTCGGCATATGAAGCGAATATGAAATCAGTCTCATGTTCTGGTAGAAAATCTCGTTTACTCTGAGTTCCGTTTCCGAAGCCTTTTCCAAAGATTTGCCCAGATCCAATGGCTATTCTAGACTGATTTACGTTAAAACCCATGTCATCTTCCTTTCCAGAAGGATCAAGGAACACCTCTATTCTTTCTTTTTGATAGTCGTGTAAAATATTTTCCCATATAACTGAGGATATTGATCCAAGAGTAATACCCACTACAACTGCAAGCACAAGGAGTAGTTTTGGTGCATTTTTTGAATAGTAAAAGAATACTGCCACTATAAATGCTGGGATTAAAAGTAGATACCAAAGAGGGTTAGAGGTTATTGCAGAGAGAAGAAATCCTCCTGTTATTAATACCAATATGCCTGCAAGGAGCGTGTTACGAAAAGGATTACTCAATCCAAGGAATGATATTATGAACCAAAGTGCAAGAAGAAGTATAGACATACTACCATTAGGTTGTAGGTATATTAGGATAACTAGTGGTAAAACAAGAAGGAAAGAAAAGAGGAAAAGGAGCCATTGGTTAAATTTGTCTTTGAAAGACATTAGTGTTGCTGTAAGTAGTATCACAGTCACTTTTGCAACTTCTGATGCTTGTATTGGAAAACCTGCTACTATTAACCACCTTTTAACATTGTTAATCGTTGGAGCAAAAAGTAGTGTCGCTATTAAAAGTAATAGTGTAAATAGGTATATGATTAATAGTACTTGCCAATATTTCAAGTTAGAGAGTTCAAATTGAGAGATTAAAAAGTAAAGAAGAAATCCTAAGCCTACTATTAAGAGCTGTTTGTAGAAACCATCTAGATCATCGAAACCTCCCTGTGGAAGTATCTTTGCGGAAAGAAGATTAACAATTCCGATTACAGAGACTACGATTGTTGTTATTAAAAGAAGTAGATCTAAATGGTATTTTTTATTCTGCTTAGGAGAAATCTCTTGCATATCTCCATTATATCAGGGTTAGTTCTGATTTGCTTTCCTCATAAAAGCAGGTACATCTAAAGGATCTTCTCCTAATGATTCTTTTTTGGGAGTAGAAGGAAGAATGTCATCATCAGAGAGATCGTCTTCTTCGAAGGAATCTAATATTTTCCCATCATTTGTAGAAGGGGTATCCTCTTCTATTATTTTATCTTCTTTCTCTGGTATATCGAAACCAAATGTTCTTACATTTGCTGCCATAGGTTCGTCTTTCTGTTGTTTTGTGAATACCTGTTTTTTTTCATCAAAACCAGTTGCAACAATAGTTATAGTTATTTCATCTCCTGCTTCAGGATCTATTTGAGCTCCAAACTTAATATTTGCTGATGGGTCTACTGCTTCTTTAATTAATTCAGAAACTAGGCTAATTTCAGGTAATGTAAGATTTGAACCAACTACATTGTACAAAACACCTGTAGCTCCCTCTATGGACATATCGAGCAATGGGCTTGTTGTAGCAGCTCTAGCAGCTTCCTCAGCTCTATTTTCACCACTTGCTCTACCAATACCCATAAGTGCTGTACCTGCATTCTGCATAACTGATTTTGCATCATTGAAATCAGCATTAATGTATCCTGTTTGGCTGATCAAGTTAGAGATACTCTTAACACCCTCTGCCAAGACTGAATCTACTTTCTTCATAGCATCAATGAATGAAAGTTTTTCATTTTCATTCACTATCTCTAAAAGTCTTTGATTAGGAACAACAATCAATGTGTCAACTTTGTCTCTAAGTGCAGCTATTCCCTCTTCAGCCACTTCTCTTCTTTTGTTTCCTTCAAAATCAAATGGTTTAGTTACAACGGCAACCGTTAATGCTCCCATATTTCTTGCAACTCCAGCAACTATTGGTGCAGCACCTGTACCAGTACCACCACCCATACCAGCAGTAATGAAAACCATATTTGCACCTTCTAGAAGTTCTTGAATTTGATCCAAGCTCTCTTCTGCTGATTGTGCTCCTAATTCAAAATTACCACCAACTCCAAGTCCATGTGTTAAATCTTCCCCTAATTGCAATGTAACTGGTGCTTGAGACATCTTCAATGCTTGTGCATCTGTATTGAAGGCCATGAAATCAACGCCTGGTATATCATAGTCTGTGATCATGGTATTGATTGCATTACAACCACCACCACCTACTCCTACCACCTTTATTTTCGCTACTGGGTCTACATTTGTAGTAACTAACATAACAACAAGAACTTAAATTAATTTATTTAAGGCAGTAAGGATTTAAACCAATCTTTAACTTTTCCAACAAACCCACCTAACTCAAGCTTACCTTTTTCAGAACTAGATGGTAAATCACCATCATCATCCATAGCGTGTTTAATTAGTCCCTGTACACAAGCAAATGAAGGGTCAGATATTTCTTCTGTCATACCTGTTAAACCAGATGGATATCCAACTCTTGCAGCTACACCAAATACACACTGTGTAAATTTAGTAATATCCTTGAGTAAGCTACTTCCTCCTGTCAAAACAATACCAGCAGGCATAGCTATATCATAACCAGCTTTAGATACATTATCTTTTGCCATTTCAAATATCTCTTCGCATCTTGCTTCAACTATTTTCTTTAACATATCCTTAGAAACCTTTTTGTCTATTCCTATTATACCTAAATCTATATCCTCTGTTTTAATTTTCTTTTCCTTTGGTTCATCTTTTCTCCTTAGCAATGCTGGAGTTGAATCTAAATCCTTCCCCTTAGGAGAGGTACATTTGTTATCTATTATGTCTGCCATATTAACCTTAATCTTTTCTGCCTCTTCCAAAGAAACTTGTAATCCAATGGCTATATCACTTGTAAGGTTGTATCCACCAAGAGGAATAGAACCACTATATACAATTGAGCCTTCTTGGAATATTGCTATACCAGTTGTTCCTGCACCAATATCTAAAAGGGTAACTCCTAACTCTTTCTCTGTGTCTGTTAAAACAGCAAGAGAAGATGCCCATGCAGTAAAGATTACATCGTAAACATTAGAACCTATCTGCTCAACACACTTCCTAATATTTTGCCAATATGAATTAGGTGCTGTAATGATATGTGTTTCTACTTCTAACCTTCCACCACTCATCCCTATTGGATATTTAATCCCACCTTGATTGTCTACAACAAATTCTCTAGGAATAATGTGAATTGGATTTAGATTGTCTGGTAAAGACAAAGTTCTAGCATTTTCTATTGCTCTGTATGTGTCATCTATCGTTATTTCAGAACTTGCAACAGCAACAACACCTTTGTTGTTCAAGCTTGTAACTTGTTCTCCGTTTATCGAAACATACACATCGGAAACTGTAACTCCTGCCATTCTCTCTGCTGCGGTAACACTCTCTGAAATAGCGTTAGTTGCGTCGTCTATATTAACAACTACACCCTTTTTTATACCTTTACTTGGATATGAACACACACCTATAACCATTGGTGCTTTGCTTTCTTCAACAGAAGTTATTACTGTTGTGATCTTCGAGGAACCTACATCAATAGCTGTTATTATTTTTCTTGCCATAGTATTAAATGGACAGTAATTTTACTTTAAATTTATTATATACAAAAAATCAAATCAAACAAGGTTACAGTAATAATATAATCAAAAACAAATATATTATCAAGCATGTCTTTAATTCTTCATAACAGGTCTTTCAAAACGCAAATCTAGGCTTTTGAACTTAAGGTTGTCTCCCGATATTTTTCCCATAACAACATAGTACCTATTCAACTGAGTGCCTATATCACTTGAGAAAGTGAAAGTGAATGTTTTGTCGTTAGTGGTTGTTACGGTAAGGATATTCTCTGTTAATGTTACTTCTCGAATTTCTAGGTTAAATGATTCTGTTACTCTAACAATCTTAGATATATCTTCCATTATTAAGAGTCTCTCTTTTCCTCCTCCTACATTAGAAGTATCTATTCCTTTAGAGAAGAAATAGTACATGGAGGATTCTTTTATATATTCTTTGCAACACTGTTCGTCAGAATCCAAGCAAACCTGTTCTAAGAAATATCCTTCTTCCGAAAGTAACACGCATTTGTTTCCTTCAAGATATGCTGTAAGCTTTGGTGTATATGTTTTAACAAATATTGTTATTTTGTTAGGAATGCTCTTTTCTACTCTAGCCTCTTCTATATATGTTATTTTTTCCTTGAGATTTTTTGCTAATTCAGTACCATTTACCTCGAAATAGTTTTTACCTAGGACACTCTCTTGGATATATTGATCTACGAGATTCAAAACTTTTGTATCTGTCTCTTTGCCTTCACTGTTGAAAGTTTCGTATTTTTGAATATTCCAAATCCCAACTAGAAGTGAAAGTACAAATATTAGTATGAAGGAAATTAGGAGTATGTTCTTTCTTAGGAATACAATTATTCCATTTCTGGATATTTTGACTACATTGATATTCTTTTTCTGTGGAAGAGGTTCTGTGTTTGTATCCATTTTGTAGATATTAACATTGAGGGGGAGAAAAAGAAACAGATGTTTGGTATATATGGAGCGAGAGACGGGGTTCGAACCCGCGACCTACACATTGGCAAT
>CAZLAH010000017.1:0-10816 GCA_964557565.1 uncultured Candidatus Saccharibacteria bacterium | reverse complement strand
ATCTTTGTCTTGATGTAGAGGGCATACCACACAACAAAACAAATATATCAAATACTAAACTGTCTGATATGTTTTTTCTTGCAACCAATAATATTTCCATACCTAATACTTACTACCATAATGGTTTAAGAATAAATAAGGAGAATATTTCTGAGATTGTAGAGATTTGTAAAACTCCATGTATATTTAAAACTTCTTTAGGATCATTGGGAGAGAATGTTTTTTTGATAGAGGGAGAGGAAGATATTCAAAAAACCATATTAGAAAAGAAGAAATTCAATAGATATATATTTCAGGAGTATATTCCAAACGATTTTGATTACAGGATAGTAGTAGCCAATGGTAAACCTACATCTGCATGTATTAGAACAAGAACAAATGATAAATACAGGAATAATGTAGCTCTTGGTGCTACCGAGGATTTCATATTACCAAAAGACATACCACAGAATGTTTTAGATTTGGCTTCATATTCTGCAAATGCACTTCATTTGAATTGGGCTGGGGTAGATATTGTGACACACAAGGAAACAGGAAAAAACTATGTATTAGAAGTAAATAGGAGACCAGGATTAACTGAGAAGTCATCAGAGATAACTGCTGCTTGTAACTATATCTTAGCACTTGTAAATTCCTAAAATTCTATCTTTTCTTTCAAATTACTAATTCTCCTATAACAAATATAGATATCAGAGAAAAGATACCATAAAAAGTTTTCTACTTTTCCTCTTCTAGCCAAAAAGCCGACACTTTACCATGAATATTCAAATGCGTAATTGTAAAGATATCTAAATACTCATGTATAGTTTCAATATTAGCATCAGCTAATATATTAAGGGCTTCTTCATCATCCTTTGTATTTAATGCTTCTTCAATCTCTGGAATATTTAATATCATTTCATAGTATTTAGCCAAATCAAGATACATATCATATCTACCTACATGACCACCTGTAGCTGGAAATACTTCACAATTATATATTTCTGGACAAATACCCTCATCGAAATGAGCCATTTTCCAAAAGGAAACAAAACCATTTTCCTCAAACCCAAGAACAAGCTTTCTAACATCTTTCTCTACACAATCTCTTACAACACCAACCACTTTCCCATCTGAAAGCTTCATCATTTTACCTTCAAATTTAGTAGCGACACTACCATTAACACCTCCATCTACTAAATACCTATGAGCACCTTTGAGCAGTTCTTGAGAGGATCTCTCCATTGAAAAAGAAAATAATAATTTAAGTAACTGAAATAGATAGACATTTACTATTTCAGAATAACCATTTCCTATTTGGAATCTTTAAGAGTTAAAGAGCACTGTCCAAGCAATATAGTGTTACTATAACGACACATACAAAATACAATAAAAGAAAGAAAAGTACAATATACAAGTAGAAAACACACAACGATACTGATATAATAGGGCATTGCACTTTTACAATTAAAACTAAAATAACGATTAACTTTGATTACATCCTGTGTTACCAAAGTTGATCGTTATACAAAAATCATTCGAGAGAGGAGAGAAATGACTGCTGAAAGTATTTCAGGAATAGTATTAGCAATATTGATAATTTTGTACATAATTGTTTTAATACATTCTCACGAAGTAAAGGAGGAACAAAAGAAATATATTTTAATGGTAAAACAAATTATTATAATATTTATTGTTTTCTTTGCATTAGAAGTAGCATCGTATGTAATAGTATTACTTTCCCTTGCGTTGTTGTTCTACTACACATACAGAATGGTCACTTTTAAATAGGAGGAAAGATGGAAGCTTTTAAAGCGTTGGTAGGCATATTATTAATTCTTGCATTTATAATACTGGTACTCCTATGGATAACAGGGCAAAAAGAAACAGATGATACCATCGAAGATTCTTCAGAAACAAATGATATTCATAAGAATTTAGACTACGAATGACGAATGATTTTAGTTTTAAATAGGGTGCAGAAAGACCTGAGGCAGGATTATAGTGTAGATATTTCTACCACCAATCCATAAGTCCCCAGGTCTAGACCCATATAGCTCATTTAGAATTTAATACAATAAGTATTTAGAAGATGACTTCGTTCGTCTTTTAACTCTTCTTGTATGCAATACAAGAAAATACTATCTTAAGGAGATTTGAATGCAATCAGAAATAGTTTTACCAATAGTAGGGTTCATATGTTTTTACATTCTGATAATTTTAGGAGGAATAATCCTAATCTTAAAAGAAAAAAGATTTACTTGGGGAACAACATTCATCTTTGTAGGGGTAACCCCCATCTTACTGGGATTATTTATCCAGATAGGAATAATCAAAGAAAAAGAAGTGTTGTTTATGGCAATACTTCTCATTGTAATGATTTACTCATTTATAATTGGAAGACACCAAGGAAATCCAGATTGTATTGCAACGAGAGAGATAGCAAAGGAATAATTCCTATGCACCGTAGGTGCGTTATATTTATATGACGCACCTGCGGATCTCTTTGTATCTAAACAAAAGTAAGAGCAAAACCCTTCTTACCAGCTCTACCAGTTCGACCAATACGATGTGTATAATCCTCATATGTCTGAGGCATATCGTAATTAATAACATGAGTTATATTGTTTACATCAAGTCCCCTAGAAGCTACGTCTGTAGCTACTAAGACATCTATCTTTCCATTCTTAAATCTCTCAATGATCTTACTTCTTTGATTCTGTCTCTTACCACCATGCAAAGACTCAATATACAAATCATCTCTTTGTAAAGTTTTACATAACTTGTCAGCCTCCCATTTGGTAGATGTAAATACCAAGACCTTTTCTAATTCTTCCTTTTTCAACAATTCTGTTAAAACATCTAGCTTGTTCTCACCTTTTTCCAATCTTACAATATCCTGATCTACAAATTTACCTGCCTCTTGATGTTCTACTTCAACCTTAACAGGATTAGAGAGTAGGGTATTAGCAATTTCTTCTGATTTCCTATCCATAGTTGCAGAAAAGAACAAAGATTGCCTATCTGTATCTAAACTATTCACGATATGTTTAATATCATCAATGAAACCCATATCTAACATCCTATCTACTTCATCAAGTATTACATTGTTAATTATGGAAAGATTTATGAATCCTCTTTGAGAAATATCCTTTAATCTTCCTGGTGTACATATTACAAACTCTGGATCTCTCCTTAACATACTAATCTGTGTTTGCATACTATTTCCACCCATTATTAATACACTCTGTAAACCAGTACCAGCAGAAAGCTTTTTAAATTCATCTTGGATTTGCATAGCAAGTTCTCTTGTAGGTTCTACAATTAGACATTTGTTATCCTTATCCTTAAGAATCTTGTCTATCATAGGGATTAAGAATGCAGCTGTCTTACCAGAACCTGTACTAGCAATACCTAAGATATCTTTTCCTTCAATAATTTGAGGGATAGTTTGATACTGGATCTTCGTAGGATTACTGTAACCAATATTGTAAATATTCTTTTTAAGAATATCTGATATCTCAAATTGAGAATAGTTATAGTCATCTACAAATATATTATCAGGTGTAGCATCTACAGCCTTTGCAATTAGTTGATTAATACTAATTGTAGAAGGTTTTCGATTATATCTCCTTCCTCTATTTCTAGAAGACGAGTATCTATTATTTGGGCGGTATCCGCCATTGTTTGTGTGATTATATCCCACGGTTGTATTTATTTATTTTATTTTCAGTTTTGTATAGATAACCGAAAATAAAATTTAAACCGTTAGGTGCTTATCTCGAAAAATCTACATTCAACGAAGATCAATTATATCACAATATTTCTTAATAGTATAATTTAAAATATATTGTATACTATTAACGACAGATAAAATCTAATTCTAGAAACAGTAAAAATGACAGAATCACTAGTAGGCTTCGTTTTTTGTGGTGGAAAAGGTACAAGGTTAATGCCATATACAAAAGATATCCCGAAACCAATACTGTTAACCTTTGAAGGTAAGAGTTTTCTTGAAATAAATATAGAGAAACTTTTAAAACTAGGAGCTAAACATATTTATGTGAACTACACCTATGGATATGAGCATTTCTTACGTGTAACTGAAAAATATGGAGAGCAAGTTTCATTGATTGAGGAGCTAGAACCTATTGGACATGGAAAAACACTTTCCAACCTTTTACCAAGTATAGAGGATACAGACTACATATACACAATAAATGGGGATACCATTTCTTACTTTGATTATTTAGACTTCTTAAATAATGCAAAAAATGAAAATATTGATTTTCAAATATTAACAAGCAAGGATCTAAATATCGAAAAAAATATTATCATAGATGAAGGGAACAATGTCTTAGGGTGTAAAATAAATGACAAAAGCTATTACTATACAAACAAGAATACCGATTTAACATTTACAAATAGCTTAGGTGAATATATTGTTAAAGTAGAGTCTTTAAAGGAAGTATATCAAGAATCATTGAAACAGGATTTCTTTGGTATTTTTGGAGAAAACGATCTACTCGAAATATTGGTTAAAAAAGGAAAAATTGTTAAGACACATCCTATGCAAATACGATCATACATTAGTGTAAACACAATAGAAGAGTATAATAATTTCTATAAATACAATAATGCTTGATAATAATTCGGAAGTTTTTTCATATCCTCAAGAAACTCAAGAAACAGGAGCAATCGCTTCAACAACTCCTCTTGCAATATATCACGCTCCTTTTTCTTTGATGCATATTCAAAGGGACCAAACTCCAAATTCAATAGCAATAGATTTCGGCAATTCTGCTCCTTACTTTTTACCAGAAACAAAAGAAATAGGTAGGGACAAAGCAATTGAAGAATTTAATCAAAATATTGAGCTATTACCAAATGAAAAAAGAGATGTTTTGAGAAATGAATTTCAAAAACTCTCTAACAAAACAAAATTCTACGGAGAATATCAACCTCAAACATATTCAAAAACTGCAAAAGAAATAAATGGAAAAGATGTAGAACCAGGAACAACATATGATCCTTTGAAATATATTACAAATTTGCTTCTAAGAAGAGCAATTGAGAATCCAAACAAAAAACAAGAGATAGTATTACATCCTGATATTTTGTATTTCGCTTCAAATGGTCAGAAGCAAAACCTTCCAAAGGTTCTTGAATACTTGAATAATATAACAAAGATTTTGGATCAAAAGATATTTTTTGAGAATATGTATTTCTCAAATCCTCATTTTCAAAAAGCTTTTGAAGTTTTTGAGAACCCTTCCGAAATGTACCAAATGGTAAAAGATTATTCACAAATTGGTGTCGTAGCTGATTTACAACATTTAGAGAAATCAGGTCATCAATTTGACACCATTTACAATATACCTACAGAACGATTAATAATACATGCAAGAGAAGGCTATGACAAGAAGTATCATGACCTGTATATTAATTGCATAAAATACGCAATCCCCTGGATAATAGAATAGTATTATTTTTCTTTTTGATCTTTACCCAAAGAGAGTACAAACAAGACATACAAATGTTTTGGGAATATAGGGTTGTCAGGATTACTCTCGATTTCATTTTTAAATTTTTCCAAAGCTTGCTTTATACTCATATGAGGTTTGTATCCTCTTGCAGCAGAGGTCATAGCTTCAAAAGAATCAATCAAGCCAAGTAAAAGATCAAACTCAGTAACAGGATACTCAGGATTTAATTCTGGATATCCTGTACCATCAAATCTACGATGGTGGTTATGTGCACCACCAAGAATTAACTTATTGGTAACACCACACTTCTTAAGAATATCAACACCATCTTCTGGATGCTTTTTCATCTTCTCTCTTTGCTCTTCATTGTATTTACCTTCATAGGAATAGAGCTCTCTGTCTTTTGCTTTTCCTAAATCATGAAAAAGACCTGCCTGACCAAGAATAACAGGATCAATGTTCTTTATAATCTCTAATAAAGAAAGCGTATTCACTATATCTTTTTCATTTAGGAAACCATTCTTACTACCTTTCAATGTGGTAACCATTTTCTCAATATCTTCTCTCCTAGTAGCAATATTTATACAAAGAGCAGCAAGATTAATACTATGATTGATAGCCGTATAGTCCAAACCGGTTTCAAACATATCACAAAGTCTCTTATTCTGACACTTCATAATTTCATTTAAGAAATAACTTGTCTTTTGAAATCGATCTTTCAACTCATCTTCATCCTCACCTTTATCAATAGAACTAAACAAGTTCTCCAAACTAGATGTCATTACAAACCTCATTATTTTCCTTCTTTCATCTTCTTGCAAACTACTATCTGTAAGAGCAAAATTAAACTCCTCCTTTAAAAAAGAATGTAAATCTGAACCTGAAATTGAAATTTTATTCCTAATATTAGGATCATCCTTCGATCTCTCTATGATCCATCTGTGAGCATCATCAGAATTTGTTGAAAAAAGAGCTTTCTCTCCATTCTCAAACTTGATGTATGCAGCAAATCTTTCCTCCTTCTCTGTACTAGGAGCTGCCTCTAAATCAACAATCAAACTTTCTTCTTTTTTTAATTCTTTTTTCTCTTCCATCATTTAATTAAGCATTACCATGTTCATGAGCCTCTGCTTCCATAGCTTCAGCTCTTGTCGCATGAACTGTACCTTCAGGATGATTCGCTGGAGAATAGATTGTATATAGTTTTAAGTCTTCTGTACTAGAAGGATTAATAACATTATGTAAAGAACCTGCTGGAACAATAGCTACCATATCTTCCTCAAGCTTACTTTCCTCTCCATCAATAACTACCCTCGCTTCTCCTTCTTCAACTCTAAAGAATTGATCTACAGTATCATGAACCTCTTCACCAATATCCTCACCTGGTTTAAGACACATAACTACTAATTGCATATACTTACCTGTATAGAGAACCTTCCTAAAATTCTCGTTCTCTGATGTCCTCTCCTCAATATCATCAATATATCCCATATGTATTTGTTACTAAAATTATACATATACATTGTAACATAGGTAGAATTAAAAGAAAGTATATACAAATTGCAATTGATATACTGTAATATATTAAGAATAATATCAGAGAAAAAGAATATGTTTCTTTCCAATCAAACAATTGAACAATATATACAAGAGGGTAAGATAACCGTAGTAGGGGATTTGAATATAGATAGTGTTGGAATAAAAATAAACTTAGGAGACACTCTTTTAATACCTCTTCCAAATCAGACCGTTGATTCTGCAAATCCTGTACAACCTCAATATTCAACTCACAATCTTTTGGAAGGTACATATACCCTTAGACCAAATGATTTTGTATTGGGTTCTACAAAACAGAGTATTAGTACAAGTAAAGATATCATCACAATGATTGATGGAAGATCTACATTAGCTAGATTGGGATTGACAATACATACAACAGCAATGGTTTTAGATGGAGTACCATTTAATCAAGAGAATTCAGTATTAGAGATAAAGAATAATGGTAATTTTGATGTTGTATTACATGCAGGAGAGAGAATAGGGACATACATTTTTGCACAACTTTCTGCTCCAATTACTGGAGAGAGAGAGAGTATGTACATGAATCAAAATGGTGTTACTCCTCCAAGGTTCATATAGTAAGAATCCCCCTTTACAAAAAGACTTTTTGGAGTATAATCTCTCTTCGTTAACATATATTTACATATTATGAGTTTCTTAAGTGGAGTTTTAGAAAATTTAAAGTCTGACGAATTAAAAACATTAGAGCAATATGCTCAAGAAAGTGGGTATATTCCTAGAAGATCACAAGATATTGAGAATATACGTGGATTTAAACAAATAGCTCACCAAATTGATGCATATTATGCAAGAGGAAGATATCCTACGGAGAATGCTATTACTTTATTCGAATACCATTCTTCTAAGAATCGCTCTAAAATCGCATGTTTACATATAACATATTTAAATGGGAATATTCCTGTACTCATAGATCTTGCTCCTCAATTTATTGAAGGGAATACAGAACAACTTTTTAAAGATGTTCAAGAAGAGACATTTGTGATACTAAGAAGAGAAGGAGAGAAAAATCCTCTTGTTGTTAGCGAAGTAGTAATAGATGGCGAAGAGCATATATTCACTTTCACCGAACTTTAAAAAATCCCCTTTTCATTAGAACACAATTAAGATAGTATTTAAGGAATAACTTAATATATTTCTTAAGTGGTAAGTAAAAGATCTAGAATAATAACAAGCATATTACTATACATATCTTTACTTTCAATTCTCCTCTATTTTGCATATACATACAAAAAATCCCTCCCTGTTGAAAACGATATCCTTACAAGCAATGAAGATATAGTATTGGAATCTGTAGACATATCTCAAATGACCCTTGAAGAAAAAGTAGGACAACTTTTCATATTTGGTTTTTGGGGAACAGAGCCAGATTACTATATATCTAAAATGATAGAAGAGAGATACATAGGTGGAGTCATACTTCTTGGATATAATATTGGAGATACTGAAGAATTAAAGATTTTAACAAATGATCTCCAGGAAATGAGTAAAACACCTCTTTTCATATCAATAGACCAAGAGGGTGGAGTAGTATCTAGGATAAAACAACCTATGGTATCAGAAACAACACCACAAACAGAAATTACAACATACGAAGAGGCATACAGAATAGCTAGAAACAGAGGATCTGAGTTAAAAGAATATGGAATAAATATGAATTTTTCACCTGTTGTAGATATTATAGATTCAGAAAATTCTTTCCTCTACAACAGAGTATTCAGAGAAAATCACATGGAATTGGCAGGTGCAATGATTGATGGATATAATGACTCTGGAATCATAGCTGTTCTTAAACATTACCCCAGCCATGATAACAATTCAATAGATCCACATGAGAGGCTTTCAACAGTTAATCTTGAAAGAAATGATATAGACTCTAATCTAGATATTTTTAAAAAGCTTTTTTCAAACTCAGAAGTTAAGGCTTTAATGGTTGGACATATTCTACTTCCTAAGATATCTGAAGATCCGGCATCTCTCTCAAAAATTTTTGTAACTGATATCTTAAGAGATGAGTTAGGCTTTAATGGAATATCCATAACTGATGATATACAAATGAAAGCATTAAGAAATACATATTCTATTAAAGAAGCTACTTTAAAAGCGATATTGTCTGGTAATGATATCCTACTGTTTACAGGCATACCAGAAGAGCAGGCAGAGGCATACAATACGATTTTGAATGCAGTAGAAAGTGGTGATATAGCAGAGAGTATAATAGATGATAAAGTAAAAAGGATAATGCAATTAAAAGAGACAATATTTTTACAGTAATTCACACAGGTCATTTACTACTATTACCTCAACATCAAAAGGTATCTGGTAATCTTCTGGATATCCAATATCACCTCTATCAATCCATATCAATTTTTTACATCCCGCCTGTATAGCAGGCAATATATCCGCATAGAAATTATCCCCTACAACAAGAGTATTTCTCATTCTAGAACCAATCATAGCAACTGCCTTCAGCCAACTAACATAGTCCTTTTTCAAAGATATATCTGTAGCTAAGTAAGGAATATCTTCCCCAACTAGACTATTTATCATATTTACCTTAACTCTAGTGATATCTTCTTGGCCATGAGAATGAAGTATTTTCTTTTTACCTTTTGATATTACAGTATCTAAGAATCTTTTTGTTGAATCATACGGAACAGGAGATTCAGTATAGAAATCAAGAAGAACATCATTAATCATATTTTTAATAAAGGGAGTTGCTTCTTTCTTAAAACATTCTTTGTATGCCAATACACATAACTCTTGTATTAGTATTGGTTTGAAATTTGATTGAACAAAAATATCTCTTAGAACTTCAGAATATCTTTTTGAGATTGTAATTGCTGATTCATTACTCTTAACAAACTCCGCGATTTGGAGACCTACCAATTCAACAGCTGAATCATAATATACTTTTGTTTGCAGCAATGTGTTATCTACATCCAAAGCAACTGCATCAACTTTTTCTAGTATATCTTCTAATTTTGGGGCAGAGTCTTTTTCAAGCTCTGTATTCATATGTCATGATTATATCATTTTACAACATTCCAACCACTTACCAATCTTCGATCTCCATATCTTTCTAAACAGGTAGAAATTATTAGATCAGCATATGGCACAGTACTATCTTGTATTACTTTTGTATCTTTTTCCCATATACATTCCAATATATTCCCATCTAGCTGTATTTGTGTACCAACTAAATTTCCCTCACCATGATATCTGTCTAAGAGATCACCAAGTAGAAAGAATCTATCACCTTTTGTAAAACTGTTGTGTGTATGTAGTTGGTATGTACCATCTTTAGCAAGAATTATTCCTCCGAAAACAATATTTCCATTACTATCTAATTGCTTCTGCCATTTGTATTCGCTATGTAAGAGATCCTCTAGTTTCTTAGAGGTATTGGAATCATATTCCCCAATATATGTATATTTAAAGAATATCTTTTTGTCTTTCCATTTGGATGGTAGTTCTCTATTCAGTATTAATGCGTCTAGAACAGTTATTTGATCCTTTTGCATTCCAAGGAGTGTATCTAATGTTTGAATTTCTTCTACTATTTCTTCTGTATTTTGTATTTGTTTTGTTTGAATGTTTACTACTTCGTATGGTTTTACAGCCGGTATGAATACATATATTGTAAAGAGTATTGTAGCTACGAGTAGGGTAGCTGGAATTAGGAGGTATATATGTTTTTTCATATCCGATTATATATTGTTTAGTTAAAAAAAAGCAGTACTCCGTAGAGTACTGCAATTTTTAATTAATAT
>CAZLAH010000016.1:0-12884 GCA_964557565.1 uncultured Candidatus Saccharibacteria bacterium | reverse complement strand
GGTTCATATACATATGGAATGTATCATTCAAATGTAATCTCTACTATGGGTGCAAGTTCTTACTCTGACTTTAGATGGGATTTTGAGAATGACAACTATGGGCAATTAGCTATACAAACAAGAACAGGTTCATCTGATGATCCAACTGATGGAACATGGGAAGAGTGGAAACCTGCAGGATCTGAAGCTGCAACACTCTCTTTGAACAATGCAAATGATGCGGCATCATGGGTAGGTACAAACGCAACTGTTTCTGACGGTGATACTACTAGAAATATTGATTTCTTTGAAGACGAAGATGAAAGTACAGCAGGAAATATTACAAAGTTAGAATCCTCTACAAATGGAGGATATGCTGAATCAACAATATCTTCAGCAAACCTCTCCTCATACGATTATGTAACGGCATGGGTCAAATCATCAGTTATAGGGCAATCATTATCTCTTGGAATGGGTGAAAGTGTCTCCAATGAACAAACTGAAAAAGTATATGTAGACAGTCTAGAATGGCAGAAAGTATATTGGGATATTACAGATGTAGCTAGTGCAGACAAAGATGGTATTACTAAATTAAGAATAACAAATACATCGTCTACACCAAACACTTTCTATGTAGACAATGTTAAGGCAGAGAAATTGCCAACAAGCGGATTGGATAGTATACATTCATCTGCAGATGACTACTTACAATATAGGGTGGTATTTACTACAACAGATATTCGTTTCAAACCTCAATTTAGCTCAATATCATTTACATACAATATTGGGTATGACATTGTACAGATAGATGCAAACACAGTAAGAATGTACAACTACTCAGGATCAACAAAGAAGCTAAGGCTAGACATCGTTACTGGAGGCTTAATATTTGATCTCTCCCAAGGAAGTAGCACTTCTGGTTCTGTAAACATTGCTCCACAAATGGCTCAAATAGATGACTCAGGAATGAACAGTATATGGATTAACAAAACAGTTGCAGGGGGTAATCTTTTGAAATTACAAACATTAGGAGCCGATGCATTTGTTGTAAATTATAATGGAGATACAGTTATGGCCGGTGATATACAAGTACAAGGTGGTAATCTTGAGTTAGGAACGACTGGCTCTATTAGATTCAATGAAAGCTCTGGAGAATTAGAGTTCACAAACGATGGTACGTCTTGGATTGCCCTAGGGTCTACATTTACTAGCACTATTCTTTCAGCTGAGTATGCAGGTGCTGTGTTTTCTGCTGATGGAAGTAGCAATACTGGTAATATGATTGCAGACAATGAGGGTACAAGTGCAAACTCAATGAACTACTACGAATGGAATAGCTCTGAATCTACATTGAATGATTACGACATTAGAATTAGATTCTCTCTACCATCTGATTTCGATACTTGGGGTGCAAGCGGTGGTATTAGATTAAACTTTGCTACCGAAGCTACAGGTACTACGAATAATCAGGTTGATTTCTATGTCTACAAAGAAGACTCTGCAACTATAGATGGAAGCTCTGAGGATCAAGCATCTTCTTCTGCAGGAGTATGGACATCTACATTCATATCAGGAGCTACATTAGATGAATGTGCTTCTGCAGGGGATGTATGTGTACTGGTGATAAAGATGTCATCTGCAAATGATAACTATGTGAGAGTAGGTGATATTGAAATAGGCTATGACAGAAAGTTATAGGGCTAAATATATGTAGTATATTTGATAGTATGTAATATGTTAAAAACTGCCTTAAATACAATAAAAAAACTCTCCTTGAGATTGAGAAAATACATTCTGAATATGTATAAAAAGAAGCCAAAACTTTTTATTTGTTTTATAGCTATTTTCTTTCTCTTTACGATCTCCTCTATTCTGTTTTTTACTACAAGAAGTAAACCAAATGATGATATCTTTTTTTTATCATCTTCCAATAATTCTCTCTTAGCAAACAAAAATCCGTCTTTTTCAGTGAACTTTGGAAAAAGGGATGATCCTAATGCACAGTGGGTAAGGTTTGAGGCGAAGGCTACATCAAACAATCCATTTGAAGAAGAGAGTGGAAATATTTTCACTAAGATATTCAGAATAATCAAACCTAAGAGTAACTATGGTGTAGAGATGTCTTTGCAGGGTGTAAAACTCAGTGAAACAGAGGAATTAGATTTGGGAGGTAAAGAGGAGGTTGTTAAGAGTGTTGCAGAAATAATTGGAACAGATAGTGTAGAGACTTCAACAGAGCTAGTAGATAGTGGAAGAATTATTGGTGAGTATACAGACCAAGCAGTGTCAAAAAAGACTGTATTAAACAAAGAAGTTGCGAAGGGAGTAGATATTGAGTACCAAATTTTGTCTGGTCTTGGACTAAAAGAAGAGATAGTAATTAATGATCTTGAGGAGTATGCGGGTGATTGTATGAATGATTTTAGTAAGTGTGCTGTTCCTTTGAATGAGTTTGTTTTTGATATTAAGTTAGATGAAGGATTGGAGTTAAAGAAGGGTTGGTTTACATTGAAGGGTGTAAGTACAGAGACTTATTATTTTGTAGATAGTGATGGTAACTATGTAGCTCATTTTCTTCCAAGTTGGGCAATAGATGGTGGTGGTAACAAGACATATGATGTTTCTTTGAGTGTAGAGGAGAAGGGAGAAGGAAACTATGAGGCCAAAGTTATTGTAGATGCTAGTTGGTTGTTTTCATCAGATAGGGTATATCCCATAAGAATTGATCCAAGTATTGTGCATGATGACAGTACTGATTTTTCTACAGGTATTGCATATAGGACAAACTATTTTTCTGATTCTGGTTTGAAAATAACAACTCCGAATTTGGTCGGGATTTGGAATATGAACGAAGCAGGGAATGGAACTTGCCCAGGTGGTGGGGATATTTGCGATAAAAGCGGGAATAACTTTAATGCAACTATCTCAGGTACTGCAACTTCTGTCTCTGGACATAAATTACTGGGTCGTGACTTTGATGGGGTGACAGGAACATATGCCAGTCTAGGTGATCTTGCAGAATTTGAGGTTCAATCCTTTACGATTGAAGCATATGTCAAAAAAGAAGGTACATGCGGTGCTTACAATTACTGTACTATTATGTCTAAAGGTGGATCTGGTTTTAAGGGTTTTGGTTTTGCAATTTATGGGGGAAAACTGCATTTAAGAATTAATGATCTTGGTTCTAGCACTGATCAGTATTTAACTGGTTCTACAACACTAAGTGACAATACTTGGTATTATGTTGCTGCTTCTGTGGATGGTTATAGTAAAAGAATAAATCTGTATATCAATGGTAATCTTGAGGCAACGGGTACGTTTACAGAGACGATTAGCTATGATACGGAAAATGTAAAGTTTGGTAATTCAAACAATAAGAACGATTTAAGTATGAATGGTGTTTTAGACGGCATTAGGTTTTGGAATGTAGTAAAGAGTTCCGATTATATTCGAGAGGCTTATTTGGAAAAAGGTAGCTCTTTATTGGGAAAATACACATCATCTTCTTCTGATTTTGGATCTTCTACATCTAATATGACAGTATCTTGGTCTGGATCTGGAGTTAGTACTGGCGATGGGGAAACACCTTATAGCTCTACAGGATTATTGGCTCAATGGAATTTTAATGAATCTAGTGGAACAAGTGCTGTGAGTGGTGGTAGTTGTGGGACATCTTGTAATGGTACTCTAGCAAATATGACTACAAGTGGTCAGGATGCTGCTATGAATACTGGCTGGACAGCAAATAACAGAAGGTGGGGAGGTGGTGCTTTGATGTTTGATGGAGTAAATGATACAGTTTCGATTACATCATCCTCTAGTGTTAATTTTGATTATGATGATGATTTTAGTGTTGCAACATGGGTAAATATTCCACCATTTCAAGCTGATACAACCTATACAGTAAATGAATTTATATTTAAATATAATGGTTCTGAGACTAGATATCCGTATGTTTTTAGATTGATCAATCAAACATACTCTGTAACTAGTGAAATAGGGAAACTCCAGGTTATTAGATGGGATGGTACAAATGTTCCAATTATAAAATCATCAATAGCAATTAATGATAGCCAATGGCATTACATTGTTTATTCGAAAAATGGTTCGACTCTATCTCTATATATAGATGGGGTTTTAGATGGGCAAACGACGGATACTACGACTACGACAACTACAAATTCTTCACCACTTTATTTCGGATCAAGAGCTAATTTGGCGTATTATTTTAAAGGGGTAATAGATTCTACTTCTTTTTACTCTCGTGCTCTCTCAGAATCGGAAATACTCTCTAATTATCAAGCTGGAAATATAGGTATCCAATATAGAACTAGTAGTGATGGTACTACTTGGAGTGAGTGGGCAGGAGGTACAGAGACAGTAATAAAAAACTTTGACCAAAATATGTATTCCTCTTCAGATAGTAATCTAGTCTCATATTGGCCAATGGATGAGATATCTGGTACAGGAGTAGTAGATGAAAAAAACGCATACAATGGAACAGCCACAGGAGCAACGATATCAGATGGTAAATATGGCAAAGCAAGGACATTTTCAAATAGCTCGGATGTTGTCCAAACATCTTCTACGAACCTTGGACTTTCAACAGGAATAACTGCAGAAGCATGGGTCTATCCTACAGGTACCGATTCTTCATGGAATTGGATTGTATCCCAGTGGGTTAATCCTAATGCATCTACTGGTTCTGTATTTAACCTAAGTTACAGCACTACGTACCAATTACATTTCCATGTACAGGGGGCCAGTGGAAGCTTACATTCTCTTACATCTACATCTACTTTGACGTTAAATAATTGGAATCATGTTCTAGGAACATTTGATGGTAATACCGGAAGAATAAATTTGTATATAAATGGAAGATTAGATACCTCTACAGTTGGTACTGCAGGAAATATTAATAATGTTTCTTTACCAATTACGATAGGGAAATGTCCTTTTGATACAATACAAAGTATGAAAGGTACAGCTGATGAGGTTAGGATATACAACACAGTATTAAATGCAGATACAGTTAAAAGCCACTATATAGAGGGATCTTCTAATTCTAAGACGGTTCTCCAAAGTAGCTCTCCAAGTGCAAAGGTAGGAGATAGTGGGAGTAGTAACAAAATAACTACGGGACGATCTGTTATTGATAGGTATACTGTTGGGTATTGGGATATGGACGAAACTCTTAGTATTGGGGGATATATTATGGATAGTACTTCAAATGCATATCATTTAATACCTTCATCAGGTACGGTCCTGGAAGATGGAATATTAGGAAAAGCCAGAAGTTTTAATGGTACAAGCAGCTCCATAAATGCTCCTAACGGAAATACTGCCAATATTGCAGGAGATATTAGTGTAGAGCTATGGATTAAACCTAATGGTTTTCAAGCCGAGGCAATTATTCACAAAGATTATCAATATAGTATTTATTTAGATGCAACAGGTAAATTAGCTTGGGCAGATAGCTCAAACTGGAGTTATGCGAATTTTACATATTACGATTTTGGTATCAAAAGCGGTGTATGGAGTCATATAGCAGTTACAAAGACAGGCAGCACAGTTAGAATCTACAAAGATGGAGTTAAAGTCCTTGAGAAAGCTTTTGGAAGTGCAATAACTACAACAACAAATCCTCTGCATTTAGGTTGTTACGGTGCAGCTACATGCTCAAGTGCGTTTTACAAAGGTGCTTTAGATAATCTTCGGATATCAAACGTTGTAAGGACAGATGACGAGATAGCAGAAGCTTATAGAATGGGGAGAGACCATTATGTTAATTACACTGTTCCAAGCACTGATTTTACATCGAATGAAATATTGCCGATAGATATAGCTGGAGATAAAGTAGGTAATTATCTTTCTGTACTTGCTGGAGAAACACAATATTCAAACTATCAACCAGATAGTAATACAGTAGGACTCTGGCATATGGATGAATCTACAGGCTCAGGGGCATATATTAAGGACATAAGTGGGAATAATAATAATGGAACACCAACAGGAACTTCTTCTGTTACTGGAAAGATAGGAAATGCTCGAAATTTTAATGGTAGTAGTGATATTATATCTCTTCCAGCATCTTCAGCTTTTGATTTACAGAATTTAAGTATAGAAGCTTGGATTAATCCAACTATTGTTAGCCAGAATGGTTTTATTTTTGAAAAAACAACAAATGGTACTGTAAATACACAGTATTCAGCATTCTTAAATGCCACAGATACTTTTTATTTTAGAACGTACAATACTTCTGCAGCAGGAGATAATTTAACATTTACTTCAAGTAATTACTTTGTGAGTAATAGATGGAACCATGTTGTTTGTACATACGATGGCAGCTACAAAAAAGTATATGTAAATGGCATTCTAGTTGCATCGAAAGAATATTCTCAAACATTAAGTACAAACTCAGCAGGTACGTCAACCATTGGTGGATATTCAAGTGGGTATTTCTTCAATGGCTCTATAGATGAAGTTCGTATCTCTAGTATTGCTCGTACTCCTGATGAAATTCGTCAAGCATATGAAGTGGGATCTAGAATACACAATGTGACTGTTGATTTTGGAGCTGACTTAAATACTTCGAACCTAATCTTGGACTCATCTGACACTTCTTTTACAGTTGATGCTACAGGATATGGACTATTAGAGCTTGGAAGTGGGGTATATGTAGGAGACAAAATAATTGTAAAAGAAAATTATGATGGGACCGAATACATAGCACAAGGAACCGTAGCTTCAGTTAACAGTACTACAGGTGCAGTTACGGTATCCTCGTGGGATAGTGGATCTACATTCCCATCTAGTGGATATACAGCAAATGCATATGTATTTAAATGGCAAACAGAATATATCCCAATGAAAAATAGAACACTAAGTTCCCATCTTGATGGTATATCTCTTGTAACTCTGAGAATCCTTGATGGTAATGAAGGAAGAAATATATGGATTGACAATATTAAAGCATCAACAGGATATCTCAAAGATTCCGAAGGGGAAAGCCTTGTATTTGGAGACACTCCAAGATATTTCCAATACAAAGCGATATTTACAACTGCAGATACAAATGTATCCCCGTACCTTAGTGCAGTCCAATTGGACTATACCGCAAACTCTTTGGCACCAACTATGGACAAAATTATGAGACATGGTAAGTGGTTTGATGGAGGGCAAAAACAAAACTTCTGGTGGGCAGGTAACCAGTAATTTGAGTATTGGGTGGTATATATAGTATTATGATATATATAATTTAAATTAATACAGCATATGGGTGTAGTAGGAGATGCAGTAAAAGATAACAAGAAGATACTTTTCTTAGTTGTTGGTCTTTTAGTCGTTTCCATTGCTGGCCTGTATCTAACACAAAACGGTATGAATACAAACTTAACTTCAGATCTAATCAAAACTAAATCATACACACAAGCTCAAGATGTAATGGAAGAGGGTGTAGACTACAGGGCTATTATTAAAACTTCCTTTGGAAATATTGAAATAGATCTCTTTGAAAACGAAACGCCACTTGCAGTAAACAATTTCCTTTTCTTAGCTAAAGAAAGATTCTATGAAGATATAATTTTCCATAGAGTAGTAGAAGGATTTGTAATACAGACAGGTGATCCAAAAGGTACGGGTTCTGGAGGTCCTGGATACTCATTTAACGACGAAGAGACAGACAGGCAGTACCAAGCATACTCTGTAGGAATGGCGAACGCAGGAGCCAATACAAACGGATCTCAGTTCTTCATAACAGTGGGAGATATCTCAGAAGGTAATTTAGGAGCCCTAAACAGTGGTGTATACACACTCTTTGGTCAGGTTGTAGATGGATTTGCTGTTGTAGATTCGATTGGAAGAGTAGAAGTAGATGGTAATGACAAACCAATTAATCCTGTAACAATCGAGAGTATACAAATAGTAGAGAATTAATCTAGAATTAATATCTACAAGGTATATTCTTCTTAATGGAAAACATTAAGAAGAAAGTCATCATAACAATCATAGTATCAGTAGTCTGCTTCTTGCTTGGTTTGGTAGTTAACCAATTTTTTCTTTCTAAATACTTTGATTTCTCAAAACAGAATGAAGAAACTGTACAAAAAGAGGTTGTAGATATAGCGAGTGAAGAAAAAGATACAGACAAAAAACTCCAATTAGAAGAATCATGTAGTACATATGTAGATATAAGCGGTGCAGTTAAAGAACCAGGTGTTTACTGTCTACATAGGTACGCACTAGTAATAGATGCAATATCGAAGGCTGGAGGCTTCTCAAAAGGTGTTGCAATGGAATATGTCTCAAGGAATATCAATCTTTCTTTACAATTAAAAGAATATCAGAAGATATATATACCGTATGAGAAGGAGGTAAAGTGCGAATTACAATCGTTTCAACCATATACAGGGGAAAACAGTAGCGAGGAAACTTCTTCATCTACTACAAATACTACAGAAAATAATGACAATTCAAAAGGGGAGGTGCAATGTGTGAACATTAACACTGCCTCTAAGACAGAGCTCACTACTTTGAATGGTATTGGAGAATCAACAGCAGAGAAAATAATTCAGGGAAGACCATACCAAAAGATTGAAGATTTACTTAATGTAAGTGGAATAGGGGAAGCTACATGGAACAAATTCAAAGAGAATATCTGTATTTAAATGTTCCATAACCTTAAATCTGTTGGGAATATACTTCGTAAAAGACTTTTAGGACTATTTAAGTACATCTCTGATTTCAAAATTCTTCTTGTCTCTATTTCTTTTATCATATCGAGTTTAATTACCCATTTGGTTCTGAGAAACACGACTGTCGATCTCGCTATGGGGTGGGTGATATCTTTCTTCGGCTTGCTAACACTCTATGCTCTGGTTCTATTCCTCACTAAATATGGAAAGGAAGTTTTTAAAGGTGGAAAAGGATCTCCACAAGGGAGTTCTATATTTATACCCTTTTTGTGGGATCTCTTAATTGTTGGAATCGTAGTGCTTTCCTCTGCTAGTCAAGCAGCTCATACCATAAATCAGGAAAGGGTCCTTGAGCAGAAACTGTCTAGTTTCACTCTCGGTATCACGGAATTTGAAGGGTATTTGGTAAAAGAATCTGAGCTTAAGCATGGTAAGCAGACTCTTACAGCCTCAGTACTACAGGGTGATGGTTACATTGAGAACTATGATAAGAATATACTGATAAATTTACCTCGATACTATGAATTCAAAATAGGGCAGGTTTGTAATTTTCGAGGACAACTTGTGGAACCAGAAAACTTTGAAGATTTTGATTACAGATCATATCTCAAAAGTAACAATATTTTTCTAATCATGGATAATCCGAAATTTGGGTGTAAAGACATCAAAGTTGAGAGAAAAGGCTTCTTTTTGAGGAATATATTAGTTGATTTTAAGGAATTGTTAATAAAGAAGGTAGATAAAGTGCTATCTGAACCCCAATCCTCTCTTTTGGTTGGTATACTTTTTGGTCAGAAAAGGCTTTTTAGTAGTATTTTTGAAGAGGAGGTACGAATGGCAGGAGTAAGCCATGTGGTGGCAGCTTCAGGATACAATGTTTCTATTCTCATCGTTGCAGTTGAAAAGTTATTTCTTTTTCTTAAAAAGAGACCAAGAATAATAACAAGTCTTATAGCCATTTGGGGTTTCACACTCCTGTCGGGCCTCTCAGCTTCCATAATAAGAGCCTGTATAATGTCGTCTCTTTCTTTGCTCTCAAAATTCTGGGGAAGAGGAGGAAGTATACATATAGCTTTACCCCTTGCAGCAATGATATTTCTCATGTTCAATCCTTACATCTTCTCTGATGTAGGATTCCAACTCTCACTCTGTGCGACACTTGGACTTGTTTACATATCTCCAATACTTTTAAGCCTAAAGAAGAAGATAACGAAGAGAATAAAAATAATTGATGACTACGTAATAACCACTATGAGTTGCACTATCTCTACATTGCCCATATCTATATCAACATTCAGCACATTCTCCATATGGTCTATACCTGCCAATACAATGATCTTACCAATCATAGAAAGCACGATGCTATGGGGCCTACTATCGCTCATTGCAGGTACCATCCATCAACCACTTGCTTACATATTCTTCACAATTGTAAACATTCAACTAAAATACTTCCAATACATAGTAGAATTAATAGGGAAGTTAAACTTTGGGTCTTTTGAAGTATCAACGGACATCGCCAATACAATATCTTTTACAATATTTGTAATTACAATCATTTTCTCGATCATACTTTACCCATTAGAAAATGAAAAATACAACTACTACCTTAAAAATAATAACTAACATTGCTAAAAAGAATATATTGAACATACTCTTCTTTCTAGCATCCCTTTTATTAATATCCTTTGGACAATACAATTACAATGATACTCCTACAGTAATATATTTTGATGTAGGACAGGGAGATTCAATCCTCATACAGCAAGACAATTATCAAATATTAATTGATGGAGGCCCAGGAGACTCCATATTATTCGAGTTGCCTAAATACATGCCTTGGTACGACAACAAAATTGAAACAATCATACTTACACACCCACATGCAGACCACATTGATGGACTCATGCTAGTACTTCAAAAATATGAAGTAGGCAAAATCCTTTACAACCCGATACAATACGAAAATGAAGCATACAACTACCTCGTAGAAGAGTATACAAACATTCTTGTCCCAGCAAAAAGTGGAGATACAGTACATTACAAAGGCATATATCTAGAAGTACTTTACCCGTACGAATCATATGACTACCAGGAGGAGAACGTAAATAATGAATCGATCGTTGCTCTGGCAGAAATCGACGATTACAGACTCCTGTTTATGGGTGATGCGGAGCAGGAAATAGAGGAGAAAATGGCGGAGCAATACAACTTAGAGGACATCTACATACTTAAAGTAGGGCACCACTGTTCCAGAACCTCTACATCTGAAATGTTTCTCACAGAGACCTCTCCGGACATAGCCGTCTGCTCCCTTGGTAGTAAAAACAAATTTGGGCATCCCCACTATGAAACTATTGAAAAATTCCAAGCCCATGATGTTCAATATTTGATAACGGCCGAGGAGGGTAATATACGGTTCAGGTTCTAAGATTATCCCTTTGTTTCAATGACTATTATGCTTTTTTGATAGTTTTTAATGTTATTACAGGTCTAAGCTGGATCTGTGATAGAATCTTATTGTAATTTGTACCTGTAGCTCAATTGGATAGAGCATTGGTTTGCGGAACCAAAGGTTGTTGGTTCGATCCCGACCAGGTACGACCTATAAAAAGATTAAATCTTGGCTAAAAAACATAATAGTCGCCTATACAAAAGGAAAAACCTTTGTGTTAAGATGTATATGTTATGCACCCGTGGCTCAACTGGACAGAGCATCGGTCTTCGGAACCGACGGTTGGGGGTTCGAATCCCTCCGGGTGCGAATAATATGGTATAAAAGAGTATGGAAATAGAGGAAAAACTTAAGATCTTAATTACATCTTCAATATCTAAAGCTGGATTTCTTTCCTTGCAAGAGGATGTATTGATTGAAATCCCAAGTGAGTCGTCTAAGGGTGATTATTCTTCTAATATCGCTATGCGAATAGCTTCTAAAATAGGGAGTAATCCTTTTGAGATAGCGGAGAAGATAGCACAGAATGTTGAAAAAGATGATGCTGTGGAGAGAGTAGAGGCTGTAAAGCCTGGTTTCATTAATTTTTTTCTTTCAAACAGATATCTCCTCACTGAGCTTTCTAGGATAGTTGAAAAAGAAGATGAATATTTTCAGTCTGATGTGAAGAAAAACGTTAATATCATTATAGAATACACAGATCCAAATCCTTTTAAGGTGTTGCATATTGGACATCTCTATACCAATATTGTTGGGGAGTCTTTTGCAAGGCTTCAGGAAGCTACAGGGGCCAATGTAAAGCGTGCTAACTATCAGGGTGATGTTGGTCTTCATGTCGCTAAAACATTGTGGGCTTTGGAGGAGAAGATGGACGAGGACAAGATGGATTTTGAGACATTAGAAACTTGGCCTCTACAGAACAGGGTGAAGTACCTAGGTAACGCATATATCTTTGGTTCTCAGCAGTATGACGAGCTGGCTGACAAAGATGCTGTAGAAAATATCAACAGCATAAACTATTTCATATATTCTAAGTCAACACCGTCCCTCGCAAAAAAGGATTTTACTAAATACGAGGAGCTTAAAACTTTTGAGAAATATAGTAAGGCAAGGCAGTGGTGTTTAGAGTACTTTGAGGTTATTTACAAGAAATTAGGTACAAAGTTTGATTATTACTTTTTCGAGAGTGAAGTTGGAGAAGCTGGTTTGAAGCTTGTATTGGAGAATGTTGGCAAAGTTTTTAAGAATGATGAGGGATCAATTATATATGAGGGTGAGAAAGAAAAAGGTTTGCATACTAGGGTTTTTGTTAATCAGTTTGGTGTGCCTACATATGAAGCTAAAGAGCTTGGTTTGGCGTTTAGAAAAAAGGAGCTTGTAGACTTTGATGAATCCATTGTCATAACTGCAAATGAGCAGAGTAGTTACTTCAAAGTAGTATTTGATGCTTTGAGTAAGATAGATGCTTCTGTTGCAGAAAAAATGAAGCATATTCCTCATGGTATGATCCTTGCTTCTGATGGTAAGAAGATGGGAAGCAGGAAGGGTGGATTTTCTGATGCAGAGTCTTTGTTGTCTTTGGTTGAGGAGAGGGTAAAGGAAATAGTTTCTTCTTCTGGAAAGATCGAAGAGGGCGAGATTGATGGTATAAGCGAGAAAATAGCTGTTGCTTCAATTAAATATGCTTTTTTGAAAGTAGGTGTAGGTAAGAATATCGTATTTGATGTTGAGAAAGCTACTTCTTTTGATGGTGATAC
>CAZLAH010000015.1:0-14700 GCA_964557565.1 uncultured Candidatus Saccharibacteria bacterium | reverse complement strand
TGGGGCGCTAGCTCATCCGGTTAGAGCAACTGCCTTTTAAGCAGTAGGTGCTGGGTCCGAGTCCCAGGCGCCTCACCATTTCCCATAAGATAGTGTATACTTTTTGTATTATGAAAATAAAGCTATCTAAAAAAACAGCAATATTACTTCTTCTATGTTTGTTTACAATTTCCTTTGCTCTTGTTTATTTTTTTCTTGCAAATAGAAACGATCTAAATACTCCAAAAACAGAAAAAGGAGAAAAAATCACATTAGAATACCCATTACCAAACACAGAAGTAAGCTGTGAATTTGAAGTAACCGGACAAGTACCAAATACATGGTATACAGATGGATCATTCCCTCTCTCTATACTAGTTAATGGTGAAGAAGTCTTTAGAACACTAGCCTTCTCAGAAGAAGATTGGAAATCAGATGGTTTAAAAACTTTCAATTCTACAGTTGTTTGTAAAAGTGGTTGTATAGGTAGTGGGGAAATAGTTTTGAGCGGTAATGACGATATTTTCAGAATACCTGTAACATTCAGTACATCGTGTGTTGCTTCTTTGGAGAAAAGTACAGTCAAAGTATATTACGGAAATACAAAAAAAGATCCTAATTCCTTAAACTGTGATACAACATATCTTCTTGAGAGAAACATTCCTGAGACTGTTGGCATCGGAAGAGCTTCTTTGGGAATTTTACTTCTCCAACCGATTGAACCAGAAAAAGAAGAAGGATACTTCTCTTCTATACCAGAAGACACAGAATTAAAATCTCTAAGAATTGCCGATGGTATAGTACATGTTGAAATGATATCTGAGTTGATAGGGGAGATAGAAGATGAATGTGTAAAATCAAGAATAAGGTCACAGATATCTCATACTATGAAAGAGATAGAAGGGGTAAATGATGTAAAGATATATTTTAACGGTAATCTATTTTAATATATCCAACTCACCACCAAGTTTCCAATATGATATACCTTGTATACCATATTCTTGTGCAAGATCCCTTCGCATATTTATGCCCTCTTTGTTTTGAAAATACATCTCACATGTTTTAGTGCCATTTACACAAGAGAACTTTGCGTATCCCTCGCCAATATCTTTTTTAAAAGAGGACAATATATTCACAGTATCTAATATATTTTTTGCACTTGCATATGTCAGAGCTTTTACTTCAGTACCAATCCATTCATATGCATACAAATGAACACCAAGATATATTTTTTCTTTCGGTATTCTGGTAATTGAATATTTAAGAACATCCTCTATCCAAGATATTGGTCCAATTGGTCCAGGTTTTGCAGAAGTAGAATCAGTATAGTCATATGCCATGATTTTTACTCTGTCAGCTATCTTTCCAATCTCTTCATAGTCTTGGACGAGTACTGTTTCCTTGTTCTCTGCGTATTCAGCGTCTTCCCATTGGGCAAATACAGTTACTGAAAGAATCTTTCCTTTTTTACTTAATTGCTCCTTTAGTTCAGTTAGGTACAATATATATGCATCTTTGTACTTACTTTGTACTTGCTCATAGTCTAGATCAATACCATCAAAATCATATTTCTCAATCTCAGAAACAAGAGAAGATATATTTGCTTTGTAAGCAGATGTACTATTTAACAAAGAAGTTGTACTATCGAAATCATACGATCCAATAGTTGGTATTACTAAAATACTGTTTTCATTAGCAATAGCTTGAAGTTGTTGAATATTTTTTTCTGAAACATTTCGACCCCCTAAAGAACCATCGCTATTAATTGTATATAGTACAGGGTTTACTTCATCTATGATATCAATATTGTTCTCCAAGCTTGTGATACCTGTATCAAAAGTCCAATTAGGTATCCAACCTGATTCGAGAAGTTCAACGCTTTCTTCTTCAACTATAACTTCCTCCGTAATATTTTCTTCTTCATTTACTTCTTCTATCTGATTATCTTGAGATATTTCTGTGTCTGGTTTTACAGGAGTTTCTTCTTTAAGTGTAAGAAGGTATATGGAAAGTGATATTAGTGATATACCAAGGAGCATTCCAAATATGGAGAGCAGTTTTAATATTTTCATTCTTTAATTATATCTTACCTGTATCTAGTATCAACCTTCCTAGATCTTTTTCTAAAGCATATGCTAAATTCAATATAGTTTGTTCTCCAAAATGTCTACCAATGAACTGAATACCTGTGGGCATATTTTCTGAAAGACCAGAAGGTATTGTAATGCCTGGTAATCCTGCCTCTGAACTACCCTCTGCTAAAACATCTGCTAATTCTCCAAAGAGAGGATTCTCTGCATCTTTGTCTGTTAGTGCTATTGACGGTGTAGTAGGAGCTACTATTGCATCATATTTAGATAGAATATTGTCTAAATCTTCTTTAATTAATTGTCTAACCTGTTCTGATTTTCTAAAATATTCATCTGCATATCCTGCTGAAAGGGAGAATGTACCTGTCATTACTCTTCGTTTTGCTTCAGGACCAAATCCTTCTCCTCTTGTTGATTCGTACAGCTCCTTTATACTTCCATTCTTACTTCCTTCTAATCCAAATCTTGTACCATCATATCTTGCAAGATTCGAGGATACTTCACTTCTACAAGTTATGGTATATACAGCTATACCAAATTTAGGATCCATTACACTTACTTCTTCTACAGTTACACCTTTTTTTCTTAGTATCTCAATACTGTTTAAGAAGTTCTTTCTAACTCCTTCTTCAAGTTGCAATTCAAGGAATTCTTTTGGTAAAGCTACTTTCATATTTTTAACAGAATCAGCATCTAAATCTTTGTAGTAGTCAGGAACTGGAAGTTTGGAAGATGTTTGATCATTTGAATCATGTCCAGCTATGACAGAGAGAAGATACGCTCCATCTTCTACGCTCTTAGCAATTGGTCCTGGACAATCTAAGGATGATCCCATTGCTAATACTCCATATCTAGATACTCTTCCATATGTTGGCTTTATACCTACCAATCCACACCATGATGCAGGTAATCTTAGAGAGCCTGCTGTTTCTGTTCCTAGAGTCCCTGTACAGAGGTCTGCAGCAAGAGAAGCAGCAGAACCACCACTTGATCCTCCTGGTAATGTTTCTAAGTTCCAGGGGTTTCTAGAGGGTCCGTAGCATGATGTAGCTGTACCTGATCCATGACAGAACTGATCAAGATTTGTTTTCCCAAGTAGTATTACTTCTTCATCTAAAATCTTCTGAATTACTGTTGCATTGTATACAGGTAAATATCCATCTAGTATGTGTGATGCACATGTAGTTAGTATATCTTTTGTAGAGAATACGTCTTTTACAGATATTGGTATACCAGCTAGTTTCTTTTCTTTGTATTTCTCGAAGTTATTGTCAAACTCTTTTGCTTTGGATATAGAAAGTTCTGTATTTACAGTAATGTAGGAATTAAGTTTAGAATCTAAGTCATCTATCCTTTTTAGGTAGTAGTTAACTATTTCTAATGCAGATATTTCTTTTTTAAGGAGTTTTTCTTTTAATTCAGTTATTGTTAGATTCATTATGTTGTATTCTATCAAAAACCCCAGTAAATGAGAATGGAAATTAGAAGTGTAAGGAGTGTTCCTAGTACGGTTTGTGTTAGTGTGTGTTTTTCTAACACTATCCTTGACCAAGCTATGAATGGGGTAAAGAGGAACAAAAGTAGTAGGTATGGCGAGTTAAAGATGTAAACCAATGTCACAAAGAGGAGTGTTGAGTATGTGAGGTGTCCTGATATTTTCCAGAAGAGTGTAATGAATGATATTACTGTAGATACTATGAATATGTTTAGTGATATTGATGTGAGGGTGTGTATTTGTAAGTTTGAAATTGTCAGAAAAGCAATGCCGAAGAGTATGGAGAGTGAGAAAAAGTATGGTGGTCTTTCTTTTCTGTTAGTAAGCTCGTAGTCTGATATCTTGCCCAATTTTCTTAGTACAAGATAGGGGAGTGTAGGGATGAGGAGGTATGCTGAGGTGAGTATTATTTTGTCCTTGATGCTTGCTGTAGAAAACATTATGGATACTAGTGGTGTTAGTATCATTGTTAGGAATCCGTTTGATATTTCTGAGACTATTCTAGCTAATTTCTTTTTGAGCATTGTCCATTGTAACTCAAAAAGTGGAGGATGACAAAATATATACTACTTTTCTTCTACAATATATGTAGCATCAGAAATACCTTCTGTTAGTATGTCTTCAGATGTATCTAGTGGATATTCATCATTTAAATCTGATGTAGATATGAATATCATATTTAGTATTGTAAGCAACAAGAAAAGTATTTTCATATCTTGATTATATCATTAGATATGCAGTAGTTGAAGAAAAATGCACAGAGACACTGTGCATTCCCCTTAGGCTTTGGATATTTTTAATATTGTTTTTCTTCTTCTTTCCTTTTTCTTAATATCAAGAAGAGAATTAAGAAAACAGGTAACGAATACAAAAGATATTTAAGCCAATCAATTTGGTTTTCTTCTTTAACTTCATCTTCCAAACCTTTGACTTCTTCTTCGTTGTTTTCTACTGTCTCTTTTTCTTCTAACATTACCTGCTCGTCCTCATTTGTTGTTTCCTCTTCCTCCTCTATGGTTTGAGCGTATATATTTTCTCCTCCACCAGTTCCTAAAGCTTGGTTTGTACTGGATGCAGTTGAAGAAGATCTCGCAGCCTCGTCTCTATCTCCTAGAACTTCTCCCACCAAGATTGTGTGTGTTTCAGTTGAGGTATCGCCATCAGTATCCGTTACTTCAAGAGTACAAATATACTCTCCTGTAGTTGTTGGTGTTAATGAAGTTGAAAATTCTGTTCCTGTACAAGCACCACTCCAAAGGTATGTAAAAGGAGCATTACCGTTTGTCGTGGATGATGTTAATGTTACCTGTGTCCCAACAGTAGTTGAGGATGCCCCAAGTATTTCTATTGAAGGAATGTTCTTCAAGATCTCAACTTCTGTGGACATTGTTGTTGATTTATTACCGGCTAGATCGTATACATAGTACTCTACTGCATGAGTTCCAACGGGAAGAACAGTTGTATTTACTGTTGTTATTCCTAAATTGTCGATTATGAATTGCATCAGATCGTAATCTGATATCGATGGGTCTACTGTATCATCGCAGAGCTCGTAGCTATATGCAGGAATATTTATACATACTTTTGAGACACCATTTATTTCAGAAATATCAGTTGTTGCTGTTCCTAAGGAATCGCCTTCTAAAAGTGAAAAATCAGCAACTTGAGAAAGTACAGGAGCTGTATTGTCTACATTTATTGTTATATCTGGTGTTGCTTTACTCCAGTTTAATGCTAGATCTCTACCTTGTACTCTTAATGTATATGTACCATCTGCTGTAGGGTTGAATTCATATTCGTAATTGGTTTGTTTTGAATTACTGTTTACACCTGCATTCCAATCACCATCTTCATACTTCCACAAAAATCTAACGTTATTCATAGTTTCATTTGCAGAAGCTTTTAACATTCTAGGCGTATTCACTAATCCTCCTAATGGTTGTTCCCACGTTATTTCCGCGGCGAATGTATCTATTATAAATGGACCAAAATGTGCTGTTGAAGTCATATTGCCGACATTATCTACTGTTCGTATGTTGAAATAGTATGTTCCATCTCGTAAAGCATCACTGGAAACAGTTGTCTCATCAAAGTTTAACCAATTAGTTTGACCTGGAGTTTCTTCAGATTGAGAGAAGCTATAGTAGTAACCTTTTACGCCACTGAGACCAAAATCATGAGCCCCACTAAAAGATACTTCTATAACATTATCGCGAGATGGTTTGTTTTCAATATGTGTTGTAGAAATGAACTCTGTAGGATCTTGAGGATCTTGGCTATCCCACACAAAGGAATCAGAAGCTCCTACAGTGTAAGTTGTATGTACGTTATCCCAAATATATGGTGTTACTGTGTATTCAACTCCATTGTATAGTCTTGGTAACATATTATTATAGCTCCAATCGGTTGTCCCAAGAACGTTATGTGTACCAAATGAAAGTGTTGGTGAAATAGTTTTCAACCATAAATTTGAAGAAATCCAATATTTATTATCACTATTTCTCTTCAAACTTACTGAGACCTTTCTTACACCACTTACAGTATCGTCTGCTGTTCCACTAATATCTAGGTTATACCCATTAGGGCCATAGAAATTATCTTCAATATTTACTTCTCCTGTAGGAAGGTTAGAATCAGAAGTTCTTGTTACCATATCTCCGTAACCAATGTTCCCTACATTATCAGACACAGAAACGTTTATGTTTAATGTTTTGTTGTCTGGTTGTGAACCAATTGCAAATATACAAGTTTTAAGAGATCTAACATATGTTCCTTTTTGCCATGTTCCATTTGTTCCTAAGTCACTATTAATACTTACCATACATGATTTATTATCTATCCCACTTAGGTTGTCTTTTACTGGAGCAGTAACCATGAATCCTAATGTTCCATTTATATACATACGAAGATAGTCCATAGTTATGTTTATATCTCTTACTATTGGGGCAGTTCTGTCGAATCCGACATTGTACATATATGCACTGTTTTCAATATTTCCTGCTAAGTCAGTTGCATATGCTTTAATGTCATACACGCCATCTACCTCTGGTCCCCACCATGAGTCCCATGAATAGGTTTTCTCTCCAAGCCCACTTTGGAGTTCAAAAAGTGGAATCCATGTGGAAGATGAAGATTCTTTGTATTCTATAAAGACGCTTTGTAGAGAATTGTTATCCGTTGAAATGCCTTCGAGCAAGATATCCTCACCAAAGTACATTCCACTATAATCTGCTGAGAAAGTTGTTGTTGGAGCAACATTATCTACAACAAAATTTAAGCCTAGAACATCTCTAAATTGATTTATGGATGGTATATCTTTTCTTGTAGCACTGTCGTATATTTGATGAGCCATATAGTAGTTACCATCTGGCAATGAGCTTGTACAATTAGTGAAGCTGTACGATTCCCCAGCATATGTGGTTAGGTCTATTAGATTAGGAGTCTTTCTCCAACTACAAAAAGATTTCTTACCATTTGCTGAGAATCTGAAAGAACCGTCATCTTGTGCCTCAAATATAGCAAAAGAATCGCTATATAAACCAGATGAAGGGTTTGTATCAGTATATTCTCCTGTAAATGTTAATTCGTTTATACCTTTAACATAAGCAATGTTGCTTTTTATTTCATTACCATTCTTAAAGTATGTGTGTGTAGCAAGTGGTGTAACGGTATCTATGGTAATATCTTTTGTAATAGTAGTAATATTACCTGCTAAATCCTCAATTTCTGTTTCTATCGTGTATGTTCCGTCAGGAATTGGATTAGGAAAAGTAACCTCCCAAAAGCCTGGGCTTGCAACATTATGTATCCCTAAATTACCATTGATTTTAACTTGTACATTTTTTACTCCATGATCATCATCTGCAGATCCAAGTATAGTAGGGGTATTTAAATTGGTAACAAACTTGTCTTGAATTGTTCCGTTTGAATATTTAATACTATCTATTGAACCTGTAGGATTTGTCCAGTCAACAATAAATTGGCAACTATTCTCAATTCCTACAGTATTTCCATACCATGCAGACTTATTTCCTGCTTTGTCTACTGCTCTAAGCTGTACTCCATATATACCCTCTGTTGGGACTGTCCACCATGAGCTATTGAAATAGTTTGTATTAAATTTCTTTTCCACAAGTCCAGCTGAACCATTTGGAGCATTAAAAGATGAATATTCGTAATGACTAAAACTCGGATCTCCAAGAATTGCATTCCAATATACATCTAAATGTTTGGTGTTTGTTAAATCACCACATTGTATATTTTTGTTATTATCCGTATCTTTGAAATATATTCCAGATGGTGTTGAAGGTGCAGTATTGTCTACTGTGAATTTCACAGGTGTAGCAAAACCTGATTCCTGTCCTAATTCGTCAATAGCTTGAACTGTATACCAGTACTCATGTTCTCCAGTTCCAGAAGCAAATCCAGCTACTGGATGTCTTGTTGTTCCCGTATATGTAACCCCGTAGAAGGAAGCACTAGGATATATGTTTGGGTCTTTACTATATAGTCGATATTGGTATGTAAGATTTGCTTGCGAAGTTACATTGTCTGTTGAAGCTGCCCAGTCTATGTATAGATCTTGGGAGTTTACAAATTGGTTATTTGTTGGAAATAGTAATTCTGGTATTGTTGGTGCTGTTGAATCTACAATTGTTACAGAATATTTTTTTGTCTTTAATGAACCATCCAACGCACTAGCAATTACAGTTACAGAGCCCATTGCTGTTCCAGTAAGCTTACCTGTCTCTTCGTTTATACTTGCATCTCCACTTCCCCCAGACCATACTGTCCAAGCAACTTCTTGGCTTGCACCATCTGTAGTTGCGATATATTGTACTTCTTCACCTACAGATACAGTACCAGGCCCAGTTATATTTATATTTGTTGCAAAATCAATAGGTTCACTTGTAGTAACGAAATCTCCAACAAACTCCCCAGGGCCACCAGTAAAGTAGCCAATAAGGTAGACATAACCTGTTACTCCAGTTCCAGTTATTTCGGCAGATAAAGTATCAAAGCCATTCCAATTTACTCCTCCTGCAAAACTACCGGCAATATCACCCGAAATAGTTCCATTGTTGAAAGTGGCCCATTGGCCATCTTGTATCCCTGTCAAGTTAGCAGATAGAGTCGTATTGTAAGCTCCAGATGTATATCCCGAGACTATTCCGGAGTCATCCATACCTACTAATCCGCTAACCGCACCATTGTATGTTGTTGATGACACTGCAAAGACCTCTGCAGCACTTAGAGAAGGTACGAAAGTATATAGTGCAACGAATAGAGAAACAAAGATCTGACGTAAGGTGAGTTTAAATGATTTCCTCATTAAACAATGAATAAAAATTTATTTGTTTAGATTGGAAATGTATTCCAACCCGTAAGTTAATGAACTTACAGATCGGTTTCGCCATTGGCTCATTATGATCATTGGGCGACCAGTTAGCAATCATAAATCACAGCCTTCTGTTAATTAATCGTATACATATATTATCGGATAGTCAAGATCTGGAAAACAATCTATCTAAAACACTTCAAGATATCATCACCTTTTTTTGTAACAATTATCACCCTGTGAAGAGCCCTAGTAATACCAACATACAAAAGTTTAACATCCATTAACTCATTACCGTAGTAATTTGAATTAACATCTGCAAAAACAACAACATCAAATTCTAACCCCTTGGCATTCTCTATGGGTAGTATTAACAAACCACCATGATAGTTATTGTCCTCGTAACTAATAACTTCCCGACCTAGTATATCCTCATACCTCTTAAAAAGTTTAAACAATATATCCGCATGCCTCCTATCTCTACAAAGAAGAGCACAAGTAACTGCACCTAACTCAAATTGCTTTTTAAAAAGAAATAGTAATTCTCTTAAATCTTCCTTCTTGAGATCTACAATATCTGTATCATATTCCAACACCTTAACATCATCCCCATGTCTTAATACTGCCTCGGGTAATTTGTATGATTTGGGGAATTTGTTTTTAAATATACTGTTTGCATACTCGACTATTTCTACTGTAGTTCTGTAACATCTAAAAAGTTGATAGTAGGTAATTTCTTTTGAAGATATATCCTTAATCATATCCATTAAATCCTTCCAATCCTGTATATAGAATGGGGGTATGATTGCTTGTGCTAAATCCCCAGCTATCGTTATATTCCCATTCTTAGCAGCAGATACCAATGTAGCTAATTGGACAAAACTCATGTCTTGAGCCTCATCTACCATAATATAGTCTCTTTCTATTTCTTTCTTTCCAAAGACCTTTTGATGTAGATATACCATAGCTCCTAAGTCCTCTGACCTGTAGTTTTTTACTCTTCCTTTTTGGTCTAAACCACCTAATGAGTATGTAGATGTTTCCTTGGAGAGTAAACCGCTTTTGAAGAGATTCTTGTAAAGAGTATATATATTACAATTATTCTTAATATATGTAAGTATCTCTTTCTTCTTTTCTACATCAAACTGATTGTTGTCTAAAGTATTGGTATAGTGGGCTTTAAATTGCTTCTGTGCAAAAGCATATTCAATAGCAAGTTCTATTCTTTCAAACATATCAATATCCCTAAATTGTTCTTTCAATTCTAAATACCTGTGTTTAATGATATCTTTTCTGGAGTAGGGTATATTTTCTAAAAGCTTCTCCTCAAAAAGTTCTAAATACTTATCTAGAATATCCAAATATTCCTTACTACCTTTGTAATATTTAATCTCCAGATCTTCTTTCTCAGCAGATATTGTGTAGTAATTATCCCATCCTAAAACTTTTTTACCCCAGAAAAGATATGTTTGAGAATCTACAGAGTGAATACCTAAACTTGGTAATACATCAGATACATAGTCTATGAACATTTGGTTTGGAGCAATAATCAATGTGTTTTGTGCAGATATTTCATCTTTGTATGTATAGAAGAGGTAAGCTAGCCTATGTAAGAGTATTGTGGTTTTACCACTTCCTGCTACTCCTTGTATTAGTACTGGCTTGTGTATTTCATCTCTAATTATTTGGTTCTGCTGTGTTTGTATTGTAGATACAATATCTTGAAGTTTTTTCCCTATTCTTTGGTTTAATTGAGAAAGCAAAAATTCATCAGCTGCTACATTTCCTGATTTAGCATCGTATATTCCATCTATTCTAGCCCTTGATATTTGAAATTGTCTTTTTTGTTTTAGGTCTCCCTTTCTTTCTCCAACAGGTGCAGTAAAGGAAACCTCATTTCTTGGTCCTGAGTTTTCGTAGTAGAGATTTGCAATAGGGGATCTCCAGTCAGTAATGAGTGGTACATGAGTCTCATTATCTAGAAGAGCAAATTTGCCTATATACATAATCAGGGGTTTCTTAGAAACACCATCATATGGTTGAAAAATTATTTTACCAAAATATGGAGAATCTAATGCGGTTAGTTCGTTGTTTAACCTGTTAACGAGTATCTCTATCTCAACCATTATTTTATTGTAGATGCTTTTTGCGTCAATCTTCGCATCCGCATCACTTTCCGTATCTATGAGTGCTATCTGTTCTTCAAGCTCTTTTTCCAACCTATCTAATTTAGGAAGAAGGAAAGACAAGGATTTAAGATTTATGGATGTAACTTTTTCTAGGTGTGGGTATTCCTCTGCCCTTAGAGGATCATCTCTATCGGCATCTGAAAAATTACCAACCCCTTCCAGATCCTTGTACAAAGGATGTAGATACTTCTTAAAGGTTTGCATAATATGTTTCGAGATGTGATATTACAGTCTTACAGATTATATTAATTGTGTGAAGTAGTCAATATTTTTACTATTGATCAAATCTCCTTTAGACTATATATTATACATATGAACAGTCAATTTAAACTTTTGGTATATATTGGAATTTTAGTGGGTATATTTCTCTTGATACAGGACAGATTTAAGTTCTTTGATATCAATATCGTAGACAAAAATGGAAATGAATCTCAAAGTAACGAAGAAAAAGAAGAAAGTGGTAATGAGGTTTTTAATTATGTAGATCTTTTTAATTCTGATGGTGAAAAAATTAAGGTGAATGTTGAAGTTGCCGATACTGAACTACTCAGAAGAACTGGTCTCTCAAATAGGCGGTATTTAGGTGATTATGATGGTATGCTTTTTATTTTCGATGAAATGGTTACCTCGAGCTTTTGGATGAAAGATATGTATATACCGTTAGATATAATATTCTTTGATGGTGATGGTTTTGTTGTGGACATAAAAGCAGGGAATCAACCTTGTACTGATACTCTTTGTCCTGCAATATCCTCTTCAAAGATGTACAAGTATGTTTTGGAAGTAAAATCTAATTTCTGCGAAACGAACAGGATAAAAATTGGTAGTAGTATGATCATGCATTTGGAATCCACTATTTAAAATAATTTAGTCTCTTTATGATTTCTTCTTTGATTGATTGGCTTGTCAACTTAATTTCTACTGCTGGTTATCCTGGTGTTGCAATTGCTATGTTCATTGAAAGTTTTTTTGCCCCTATACCTAGTGAAATTATTCTACCTTTCTCAGGATTTGTAGCTTTTAGTGGTACATTAAATATATATATCGTTATCCTTGTCGCGTCTGTTGCAGCATACTTAGGTTCTCTTCCTTTTTACATAGTAGGGCGATGGGGTAATGAGGCTGTTCTTACTTTTACTAAAAAATTGGGGAAGTACCTGTTCATCTCCGAGAAAGAAATATCTAAAGGGTTTGATGTATTCGAGAAATATGGAAACGGAATAGTATTTTTTGGAAGATTGATTCCGATTGTTAGAACTGTTATTTCCTTTCCTGCTGGTGTTGCAAAGATGCCTTTCTTACTTTTTTCTGTATACACATTCTGTGGTTCTTTGATATGGTCATCTATTTTATCTTCTGCAGGTTTTTATCTTGGAAACAGATGGGAAGATGTTTCTGGAGTTGTTACTCAATATGAACATGCCATTATGGTAGCTCTTGCTGCTTTAGCAATTCTATATATTGGATGGAATATTAAAAAGAGTCTAAATCGTTCTAATTAAAGAATTACCTGTCATTTCACTTGGTTGTGGTATGCCCATTAATTCTAATACTGTTGGAGCAATATCTTTTAGAGAACCATATGGGAGCATCTTTGGAGAGATGTTTGAGCCTGCGAGTATAAATGGTACGGGATTAAGAGAGTGTTCTGTATCTACTTGATTGGTCTCAAGATTAATCATTTCTTCTACATTGCCGTGATCAGCAGTTATGATTACTGCGCCACCATAGCTTGTAAATGTTCTTACTAGTTCTTTTACACAGGCATCTACAACTTGTACAGCTTTAATCCCAGCCTCTAGGTTCCCAGTATGTCCAACCATATCCATATTAGCAAAATTAACAAGTGTGAAGTCATATATCTGAGAAGAGATTCTTTTTTGCAAAGAATATGTTACTTCTAAAGCACTCATCTCTGGCTTGAGATCATACGTAGCAACCTTTGGAGATGGAATCAATATCCTATCTTCATTTTTGTAAGCAATTGGAGATCCGCCATTGAAGAAATATGTAACATGAGGAAACTTCTCTGATTCTGCTATTCTTAACTGTCTTACCCCAGATGCTTCTAAAACTTTTCCTAAAGTTAAATTCATATATTGCTTTGGGAATATGACTTTTTCTGGAAATCCCTTTCGGTATTCAACCATACTTGCTACATACAGATTCTGGATTACTTTTCTTTGAAAACCTGAGAATTCAGGAGTTATGAGGGCATCAGCAATCTGTAGCATCCTGTCTGGTCTGTAATTAAGGATAAGAACCACATCGTTTGCTTGTATACGGCTATCATTTATTACAATAGGTTCGAGAAATTCATCTGTTAGACCTCTTGTGTATTGTGCTTCTATGGCTTTTTGATATGTTGGGAATTTTTCTCCAAAATTTTGCTCATAAAGGTAATATGCTCTTTGTGTTCTGTCCCATTTTAGATTCCTATCCATGGCATAGTATCTACCTACGATTGTTCCTATAACGCCCATACCTCTTTCTACACAGTATTTGTCTATTTCAGTGATGTATTCCAAAGATTTATTTGTAGGAGAATCCCTACCATCGGTTATTGCATGTACAAATAGATTGTTTTGGAAATTTACTTTAGCAAAATAATCAACGAGAGCTTTGAAGTGATTAATATGGGAATGAACTGAACCATCGCTAAGTAATCCTATGAGGTGAATATTGCTTCCAAATTTTTGTGCATGTATGAAGGCATTTCTTAACGTGTTGTTCTTGTCTAACATACCGGTCTCTATTGCATGGTTTATTCTAGGAAGATTTTGACTCACTGTTCTTCCTGCACCAATATTTAAATGTCCTACCTCGCTATTACCTTTTACATTTTTTGGAAGTCCTACTGACTCTCCAGATGCTAACAAGTATGTTTTGGGAAAGATGGTCCAGTAACTAGAAAGGTTCTTAGGATCAGCCATAACTACTGCATTACCCTTATTTTTAGGGGCTGTTCCGAGTCCATCTAGAATTATCAAAAGGACTTTCTGTTTAATATTCATAGGCAGTTGTATTATATTGTGGCATATTTTCGAAATTTATTCTATAATCTGAACTGATTTCAATTATATCAATCAAAATCATGGAAAATATATTTAAAAGTATAGAAGAAACATTCTTAAAAAAGAGACCTGATGTACAGGTTGGAGACAATGTAAAATTGTATTTGAAAATTAAAGAAGGTAACAAGGAAAGAATACAGGTGTTTCAAGGTATTGTAATAGCTATTAAAGGTAGTGGTGTTAACAAAAATATTACTGTAAGAAAAATATCTTACGGTGTTGGTGTTGAGAAAATTGTTCCTTTGCACTCTCCTGTATTGGACAAGATTGAGGTTGTAAAGAGGGGTTCTGTAAGAAGATCCAAACTATACTTTCTTAGAGACAGAGTAGGCAAGAGAGCTTTGAAGGTAGGTAATGTTAAAGATATATTCTTAACAGATGAAGTTGAAGTACCTGTAGAAGGAGAAGCTGAGCTTACAGAGGAAGTAGCAGAAGAGGTTAAAGAAGAGAAGGTTGAAGAAAAAGATTAGTCTTTGTATACTAGACATATACTCTTGCGGGAGTAGTTCAATTGGTTAGAATATCTGTTTTCCAA
>CAZLAH010000014.1:0-14743 GCA_964557565.1 uncultured Candidatus Saccharibacteria bacterium | reverse complement strand
AAGAGATCTTCGACTCTACAACTATTCACATCCTACAGTAGTGGTTGCTTCTGATGCAAAGTACATGGGTATATCCAAGACATTCTTTGGTACAGAAGCCCCTATGTACAAACAAGAAATTGGATTCAAGGGGTTGTAATGCACAACCATTAAGGAAATGATATAACTTAAATAGAGAAATATATGGAGAGAAATACATACAAAACACAAGCCTTAGCAATATCAATGGTCGTACTCGTAGTAGCTTCCATCATTGCTGTCTCTGTATATTCAAGAGTACTTAAAGACAAAGGACTCTCCGTTGAAGAAAGAGCCTCAGCTGAAGCACTGGAAGTATCAGATTTACTCTTAGACAAACTAACCATCGTTCCTATTAACAACATCATATCAACAATAGAGAGTATAACGGAACAGCCTTTTGATTTCTCTACAGGGGTAACCTTGGAAGAGAACAATAATGGAGAAGCAGATATATCTTCTCTGTTAACTGGACTAGGATTAACATACAATCTCCAGGATATTGGATTTTGCAAAATAACAGATGGAAATCAATATGTTGTGTCTGTTAAAGAAGCCGACGAAGATACTCCATACGAGATTAGAGGAGGACAGGTATGGAGCTTACCAACAGACGGAAAAGATTTTGATGAGGAATGCTCTCTGAATTTGAAAATAACCAAGGGAGATACTAATGCAGGATTTCAAATATTTAAAACATATGCAAAATACAATGAAAGTGGAGATATAACAGAGTACAAAGAATATGACTATGATGATATGACAAATTATTGCTTTGGTGAAGAAGCAACTGGTTGTAATAATACAAATTTCTTAGATTCGGATAACTGGGAGGTATACGTGCCAGGAACCCCTATGAATATACCTTTAATAGCAGAAGCAGCACCAGAGGGATACGAGCTTTCTGATATTAGAGTAAGATCAATTGGAGGAAATATTGGCATTGCATATACAATGGGTGTAAATAACAGCTGTATCGATGGGTTTAGAATGATACAAGTAAGAGCTGCTGCATACTGCAATAGTGTATACAGAGGAAAAGAAGTACTAATCCCAGAAAAGAAATGGTCAAATGTCCTGTTTGACTATGTACTTTTCAATGGAGAGGGTTCAATGTAAAAAAGTAAAACTCAACTAGAAAATATATGCCTTTAGAAAGAATCGCTATACAATTTGTTGGAAAATCTGGCCAAGGAATCGATACCGTAGGTAAGATTCTAAGTAGGGTAGCTACAGAACATAACCTCTACATATTCTCTTCAAGAGAATATCCATCATTAATTAAAGGTGGTATTTCATCATACCAAATAGACATATCTTCCAGAAATATATACTCTTCATCAAGAGAAATTGATATCCTTTGTTCTTTTACTAAAGAATCTTTCAAATTTCATCTTAAGAACACCAAAGAGAATGCATTCCTAATACAATCTCCTGAGATAGAGATAGGAGAAGAAGAACAAAAAGAAATTAAAAAGAAGAATCTAAAGATATTACTTTTAGATAGTAAAAAGATTGTAGAAGAAAACAAAGGAACAGAAATAATGAGGAATTCAGTTCCACTTGGATTAATTTGCAAATTGCTTAACTTTGATTTGAAGATTTTGTTAAAAGAGATAGAAATAAATTTCAAATCAAAGAATGTTGATTTAGAAGCACTTAACAAATGTCTAGAGGCAGGATACAATTCTGCACTTTTTAGACCAGAATATAATAAAGATTTAGAAATAAAGAAAGGATTTAAACTTGTTAAAAACAAAAAGCTATTAATGACAGGGAATGAGGCCATCGCACTTGGAGCAATAACATGTGGAGTACGAGCATACTACGCATATCCTATGACACCTGCTACTTCCATATTCAAATACATTGGAGAGACAGTAGGAGAAACAGGTATATTAATTAAACAAGCAGAGAATGAAATAACTGCTGTACAAATGACATTAGGAAGTATGTATATGGGTACAAGAGCATTAACTGCAACTTCAGGAGGAGGATTTGACCTAATGGTAGAAACAATCTCTTGTGCAGGGATATCAGAAACACCCTTAGTTATAGTCCTCTCTCAAAGAGCAGGAGCTGGTACTGGCCTTCCTACATGGAGTGGGGCAGGAGACCTTACAACAGCAGTAAATTGTGGTCATGGAGAATTCCCTAGATGTGTCATATCAGTAAGCGATATCGAGTCATCCTTTATACTCATACAACAAGCAATGAATATCGCCGAGAAATATCAACTACCAGTAATTGTATTAACCGAAAAACAGATCTCTGAATCCTTGTATACCACAGATTCTCTCCCACCATCACCAACGATAGTAAGAGATCTCCCAGATGGACAACGAAGATACAATATAACTGAGGATGGAATATCTAATAGGTGGATACCATCAAAATCTAAACCTCCTTACCTTTCTAGCAGTGACGAACACAGAGAGGATGGAAGTAGTTCTGATGAAGCTGAGAACTCTGTACAAATGGTAACCAAAAGGATGAAAAAGCTTAGAACTTTAGAAAGAGATCTTCCGGAACCTAGGTACTACGGAAATACAAAAGCTAAAGATATATTCATAGGGTGGGGAAGTGTGAAAAACTGCATACTCGATTTGATTCAACAAAATAAAGATATCGGATATCTTCATTATGAATACATATATCCACTGAAAACAAAAACCTTTGAGCAATTAATTGAAAAGGGAGATAGAAATATTACCCTTGTAGAAAACAACAAACAAGGTCAACTAGGAGAATTGATTAGGCAAAAAACAGGATACGAATTTAAAAACAAAATCCTAAAATACGATGGAAGAGCATTAACTGTAGAGGATATTTTAGATTACCTTTAATACATATGGCCATACCAGTAGAAAAATATAATACAAAATATACTCCGACATGGTGTCCTGGTTGTGGAAACTTCATGATCCACCTTTGCCTCAAACAAGCTCTTTCAGAATTAGATATATCACCCTCTGAAACATTCATATCTTTTGACATCGGATGTAATGGCAATGGTGCAGATATGATAAATACATATGCTTTTAAAGGATTACATGGTAGATCTATTCCTCTTGCAGTAGGTGCACATTTAGCGAACCAAAACTTCACTGTCATAGCAGATATTGGAGATGGAGGATGCTTTCATGAAGGATTGGACCACCTGGTACATGCCATACGTTCTAATTACGACATAACCATATTGATACATAACAATAGAAACTTTGCTCTAACAACTGGACAAGCAACTGTTACAACAGATAAAAACAAACCAATGTATGGTCAACCATATGGAAAACCGGAAAGAGATTTGGATATAACCAAATTTATACTCTCTCTTTCTCCTACATTTTACGCAAAAACCTTCTCTGCAAATACTAAAGATCTAAAAAATATCATTAAAACTGGAATAGAACATAAAGGATGCAGCATCATAGAAGTAATACAACTCTGTCCAACATACAGTAAAGAATTAACACCAACATGGTTTAAAAATCATTCCGAAGACATTTCAACAGTAAAAGATTACAACAGAGAATCAATACCAAAAGTACAAGAATTCTTTAATAATCAAAAAAATGATAGAATATACACTGGTATACTATGTAAAACTAAAGGTATAAAAACATTCTACGACAATTTGGAGTATAGAAATAGTTACAAAACCAATCTAGTAGAAGAAGTTAAACCATATAGTATAAAAACATTACTTAAAAATTTTGAATAATGGAATCACAAATACTTTCTCCTAGATCAATAGCAATTGTAGGTGTCTCAGATCAACCAGATAAAATAGGATCGGCACTTCTACGAAATCTCATAGATGGTGGTTACAATGGTAAAATATATCCTGTCAACCCAAAACATAAAGAGTTACAAAAAAGAAAAACATACCCGGACATACTTTCCATAGAGGATAATGTAGAAATGGTATGTATAGCCATTCCTCATCAATTTGTAGAAAGTGTGGTAGACCAATGCGTTGAGAAGAAAGTAAAATCCGTAGTAATAATATCTGCAGGATTTAAGGAGACAGGAAAACAGGGGAAAGAACTGGAAGAGAGAATAACTGAGAAATTAAAGAATGCAAAGATTAGAGTACTAGGTCCAAACTGTTTAGGATATATAAATAACAAAGCAAAGATAAATCTTACATTCGCAAGAGAAAATCCTGGTAATGGAAACATTGCTTTTATATCTCAATCTGGAGCTTTCTGTACAACTATCTTAGATATGGCTTCAGAAAAGAAACTAGGATTCTCCCATGTAATATCTTTGGGCAATAAAGCTGATATCCATGAGAATGAGCTTCTTACAATGTTTTTAAATGATTCCGATGTAGCTGCAATAGCAATATATTTAGAAGAATTTGCAGATGGCAAAGAGTTAGTCTCAATATGCCAAAAGTCTAAGAAGCCAATACTCATTATTGCACCCGGCAGTTCAGAAAAATCTCAATTAGCAATTTCCTCACACACAGGATCACTAGCTTCATCATATGACACAACACTTGCAGCTATTAAGAAAGGAAATATGATCTTAGCTGAGAACTCTGAAGAATTATTCAAATTAATTGAAATGATGAATTTAAAATCGATTCCAAAAGGTAAAAGGGTTGCAATAATTACAAATGCTGGAGGTCCTGGAATCATAGCAGTAGACAGAACAGAGAAAGAAGGTCTGGAAGTAGTAGAGTTTGGAGAAAAAACCAAAGAGAAACTACTTAAGATATTACCAGAAGAATCAAACATTACCAATCCTGTAGATATACTTGGAGATGCAAAAAAGGATAGGTACGAATTTGCAATAGAAACAGTATTGGATGACATTAATGTTGACTGTCTCTTAGTAATACTTACTCCTCAACTAATAACAGATATCGAAGGAACAGCAAAAGCAATTGCTAAACTATCTCTTACATCACCAAAACCAATATATAGTTGTTTTCTAGGTGGTAAATATGTTAGAGAGGGACAAAAAATTCTAGAACAAAATAAATGTCCTTGGTTTAATGACCTTCAAGAAGCTATACATATAACATCAAAACTAGCAGAATATGAAATAAACAGAGAAGTAACAAGACCTTTAAATACTGACACTTTGTATAAGAAACCTAAATACCAAAAAGAAATTCAGAATATATTAGATGGGAACTCTTCCATTGTATTACCAGATTCATTAGCTATATCAATTCTTGAAGAATTTGAAATAGAGACACCTAAACAGCTAGTTACAACAAGTCTAGAGGAGGGTAGAGATTTTGCTTCACTCATATTCCCTGTCGCTATAAAAGCTACAGCAGAGGACTTAGCACATAAGACAGATTTCAAAGCTTTGTTTCTAGATATTAGAACAATAAGCGAATTTGAAGAGAGATTTGAAATACTTAAACAAACAATAACAAAGACAACAGGAAATCCAGCTCCAAATATATTAGTACAAGAAATGATAGAAGGAAATTTAGAATTCTTCATAGGTGCAAATAGAGAAGGTGATAGTGATATCTATGAGAAAGAGGGCTTAGGTTTCGGCCATTTAATAGCAATGGGCAAAGGCGGTACATTTACGGAAGTATATAGAGATATTACTCATGCTCTAGTTCCTGAAAAACAGGAAGATATTGAAATGATTCTTTCAAAAACTAAAGTCTCAAGAATTATTAATGGCTATAGAGGGAAACCAAAGTTAGCGAGAGAAAAACTGATTGAATTAATAATGAAAATACAAAGTATGCTAATTTCATATCCTGAAATAGTTTCAATGGATATAAATCCAGTTATGTTAACAGAAGAAAAAGCTGTTGTAGTAGATATTAAATTGTATCTTAAGAGTTAATCCTTCTGCATACAAGCTTTAACAAATCCCAAGAATAAAGGATGAGGTTCTAGGAATCTACTCTTCAACTCAGGATGATACTGTGTTGCTAAAAAGAAAGGATGCTTTTCTTTTGATATCTCAACAGCTTCTACAAGCAAATCATCTGGACTCTTACCAACTATCTTCATATCAGATTTCTCAAACAATTCCCTATACTCATTATTAAACTCATACCTATGCCTATGTCTTTCATCAATCAAAGGTAAAGTATGATACAACCCATTACCATATCTCTTGTATACACTATGTAAAAAAGATGATTTCTCTACTTTACAAGGATAGGCACCTAATCGAATAGTACCTCCATAATGCTTATTTTCTAAATTAGTCTTTTGAGAATCCATCAAATGAATTACCTTATTCTTAGATTTAGTATTAATCTCTTCAGAAGTAGCGTCAACTAGACCTAACACATTGCGTGCAAATTCTATAACTGCCATTTGCATACCATAACATAAACCTAAGTACGGAATATTGTTTTCTCTTACATACTGAATAGCTTTTATCTTACCTTCACTCCCTCTGCTTCCCCATCCCTGAGGAACAATAACTCCATCAAGCCTGCTTAACTCCTTAACCTTCTTCGGATCTTTTTCTAAATCCTCAGCTACAATCCAATGAATATTTGGACTTATTCCAAATTCCCAACAAGCATGATTAATAGCTTCTAACACAGAAACATACGAATCCTTCAAATCAAATTTACCACTTTTATAATATTTACCTACAACACCTATATTTACTTCCTTCTTTAATTTCTTTATTCTATTTACCTTCTTTTCCCATTTAGAATACAAAGGGTTTTCTTTCGATTTTAAATTTAAAGATTTAAGAATCTTTTTCCCCAAACCAAACTTCTCAAAATTTATAGGAATATCATATATACAATTTACATCTGGAGCAGGAATCACATGACCTGAATTAATGAAACAATACTTACTTAATTTCTCTATTCGAACATCATCCAAAGACACTTCAGACCTAGCAATAATAAAATCAGGATGTAAAGCATGTTTATTCAGCTCCTCAACAGACATTTGAGCAGGCTTAGTTTTCATCTCACCCAACATAGGAGGAACAGGTAAATATGCTACGTGTACATGTATAACATCATTTGGATTAGCTAATTTCATCATTTTATTTGCCTCCAATATCAAGCCATTACCTATCTCTCCAACAGTACCACCAATTTCAATTATCGTTATATCTGAATCCTCTTTCTTACTTACCTCTTCAAACCAGTTAACAATTTCACTAGGGATATGATGATCTATACTTACCCATTTTCCTTCATAACCTAAAGCTCTTTCCTTGTTAATAACTTTTTCAAATATTGCACCACAGGTCATTGAATTTGGCCTATTAAAAGATTGATTTGTAAATCTTTCGTATGTACCAATATCCATATCTGTTTCAAAACCATCATCTAGTACAAATGTTTCCCCATGTTCAAGGGGATTCATAGTACCAGCATCCACATTTATATATGGATCAGCCTTAATCATGGTAATCTTCTTACCATATGACTTTAAAATGAAACCTATGGAGGCAGCACTAACACCTTTTCCTATTCCAGAAATCACTCCTCCCGAGACAAAAATATATTTAGACATGTAATAATTATTTAGAGGTTATTGGATACTCTACTTGAAAAACAGCAAAACTGTCAACCTTAATATTTTTTTCCTTTTCTAGAAACGAATTCTAAGTATAATTCTTTGCACAGTAATTTTTCAGTCTGTATTTCCTTGTAACTACTACTATTTCCATTCCTCTCGTTAAAACCAATTTCTCTGGCATCAGCATATGTACAACCATAATACACTTTGGATATCTTTGCCCACTGAATCGCACTCTTACACATAGGACAGGGCTTACCTGTTGTATATATCTCACATTTAGACAAGTCATACGTATTTAAAACCTTGCACGCCTTCCTAATTGCTTCCATCTCAGCATGACATGTACTATCCTTCTTCTTTAGAACCACATTATGTGCCTTACTAATTACCTTACCATTTTTAACAATAACTGCACCAAAAGGGCCACCATGCTTAGATCTAATTCCCAACTTAGCTTCCTTAATCGCAATATTCATAAATTCATTCATTAGAATTTCCTTTCAAAATTTATACCTTCAGCATCAACCTTCTTACCACTTTTCCCCAAATCCTTCTCATACCTCTGTGCAAAATCCCTGTAATCTAAAACTCTCTTTCGTCTTTCAGAGACAGAACGATTTGCAATCATACCAGGACCATTAATACATCCACCCTTACAATTTAAAACATCAAGAAATTTGTAATTCTTGTATACACCATTCTTAAAACCTTCAAATACCTTCATTAGATCATTAAGACCTTCCATAACTAAGATCTCCTTCTTTTTAAAAAGATTTGAATAATTCAAAGTTGCAGAAAGACCACCTGAAATTGGATATATCTTTGTATAGTCATTGTAAAATTTGTCAAAAGAAACACAATATTTAGACTCTTCAACCTTCTCTGGAATATTCTTTTTCTCAAACAATTCACTTACCTCCTTAAATGTTAAAACCTCATCAATTGTTCCCAACTCTTTAGCTTCAAGCTTCTTGGTGACACAAGGCCCTACAAAAACAACCTTGTACTTTGGATACAACTTTCTGCAAATCAGACCCATACAACCCATAGGGGAATGTACAGGTACTAAATTTGGAATCAACTCAGGATACTTCACCTTCACATAGTTAACCAAAGTAGGGCATGGAGAAGCAATCCATGTTTTCTTCTCACCTTTATCTATACTATCCTTAATAACTGAGTAATAGGTTAGATTAGTCATCTTCGCTCCAAATGTAACTTCCATTACTTTCTCAAAACCCAACATCCTCAACCTATACACAAAATCAGGATACTCGAACTCTGACACAAAAGATGGTGCTACAAGACAAAGATATTTCTCTCCTGATTTAAATTCCATATCTCAATATACCGTAATTGAGAAATTTTTGAAATATGTATAATATATATTAATGGAACAGATTAAAGTTACAAGAACGACTGAGATATTAACAAACAAATATTTTCAACTAACCTTACTTTACATCATAGCATTCACAATTCCATTTCTACTTAAAGGCCCACAATTACTTGTAGGAAGTAGCATAAACTTCTTACTAATACTCTCAGCATCACAATTTAAATTCAAAGGCATTCTTCCTGCACTCTTCCTTCCTTCAATTTCCTCCTACCTCTATGGAGCTCTCTTTGGTGGAGCGACAAACTTCTTGCTCTACTTGATCCCAGTAATTGCAATAGCCAATGGAATATATGTATACACATACAAAAATCTAAAATACAACAATTGGAATATACTGCTAGCATCTCTTTTCAAAACTTTCTTTCTCTTCCTCTGTGTTTACATACTCTTCAGACTTTCAATACTACCTCAAATATTCCTCACAACAATGGGAATCATACAACTAGCTACCGCACTTATTGGTGGTATTACAGCACAAAGCGTAATATCTTTGGGTAAAAGAATGTAAAGTAGGGGATATTAAGAAAGAGAAGATATCTCAGGATCAAGCTCTGGAGACATAGTAACTTCCAACTCTATCAAAGGAATATCCGAAACAATTCTCTCTCCTTTCTCACCTACATAGAAAAGACAAGGTGAATTCCCTTTAAAACAAACATTCTTTCTAGGAACTTCCTGACCATCTTCTGTAACAAATTTTCTTTGTACCATCTCTTCCATATTACCTCCCTATATATCTCAACCTCTCCTCTTTGTCAAATTTTTCAATAGCATAACGAAGCATAACCCTTGGCATCCTTGAATAATATTCATCTAAAAACTCCCTTAAAACATCAACATTCCTCTTACCAACCTCTCTCAACATCCAACCTACAGCTTTGTGTATCAAATCATGCTCATGAGTAAGTAGTATCTTAGAAAATTCTAAAATCTCCTTAAATTCATTCTGCCTAATGAAAGTAAAAGTAGCTAAAACAGCTATCCTTACATCCCAAATACTCTTGCTAACAACCATCTTTCTAAGAGCACCCCTGTCTTTGTTTGAAAGATACATACCAACTATATTAGGAGCAGTAAGATCAACCAAATCCCAACTATCTATCCACTTCCTGTTGCCCATATAGTAATCATAGATAACCTTTTGCTCATCTCCCTTCTCAAATCTCCTTACCAAAACCAACAAAGCAAACAACCTGAACTCATGAACCTCACTATGAAGAAAGAAACTGATATCATCCCAAGACATCTCACTGTAATACTTCCTAACCAACAAACGTATATTGGGGACTACAACACCAACAAACACATCACCCTCACCATACTCCCCCTTACCAGTCTTAAAAAATCTCTGAAGAACCTTGGCCTTCTCCTTTGAAGAAACCTTCTTAAATTCTTTAATAATTTCCTCTTTCATTACTGCTTAACTGCATTACCATTAAATTCAGCTACATACACACCAAACCTAAAATCCTCCTTCAAAGATTCCAATGTAATATCAGCATCACTCTCCCACAAAACAGAAGAAGGACTCTCACTAGTACGAACTAACAACCACAACTTACCCTCTACTAAACCAGTAACCACAACCTTTGAACCAATCAAAGACCTAACATCTTGCAAAGAAAAAAAACTGAAAGAACCATCAATTGCCTTAGGATGAGTATGCATATTGAAAAGATACTCAACCTCAACACTTTTAGGAACACTCTCCTTGTAAATATCCAACCTCTTAACAGTACTACCATTAACAACAACTTCCTTCCTGTAATATCCCTTTCTTGTCGGATGAGGAACATACCTAACCGAAATACTATCATTCGTCCTAACTGATGATTCATCACCCTTTGTAACTGAAGTTACAACCAATTGACCATCTGCCCAAAAAAGAGAAATAGCTCTCTCCTTGCCATCACCAAGAGTCAACTTGTGAAGAGAAATAACCTCTTTCCAAAAATCAGTAGAAAAAGAAATACTCTCTGGTAAATTAGAAGGAAAAGGATATACACCACCTTTCTGCCAATTTACTAATTTGTTAAAAAATTCAAAACTTGTAATAGCTTAAGGTTCTAAAGTTATCTCTTCCTATCAACCACTATACTATACATTTGCTATTTAGTTAACATACTCTAAGCCATTTGACCCAAGTTTTAAAACCTGTAATATATATTACAGGGTATTTAACATTAAAGCGTATGGGCAATTTAAGGAATTGCTACGAGGCAGGAGAAATCGAGACATCAGCGGATACTCCTAGGCTATGCTGTTAGCCTAAAGACAAGATCTAAATAAACAAAGTCTGTCACCAGTCCCTAGTAAATAAAATTTAACTACACTACTATGTGCGGTATTTTTGGATACATGGGGCAAAAGAACTCAAAAGATTTAATACTTGAAGGGCTCAAAAGACTTGAGTATAGGGGATACGATTCCTGGGGAGTAGCAATACTAGATAAAGGGAAGATATATCAATACAAAAACATTGGAGAAATACAAAAAGAAAAAGGATTTGATTCATTACCAAACAGCAATATCGGGATAGGGCACACAAGATGGGCAACACATGGAGGTGTTACCAAAGCAAATGCACATCCACATATATCTACAGATCAAGAATTTACTCTGATACAAAATGGTATTGTTGAGAACTTTGATGAATTGAAAAAAAAATTACTTAAGAAAAATATATCCTTCATCTCTCAAACAGATACAGAAGTCATAGTTAAGATGATTGAGATTGAAAAGAGAAAAAAGAAAACTCTTAAAGACTCCATCACATCTGTATTTAAAAAACTTAAAGGAAGAAATACAATTGCAGTACTAGATAACAAAGAGCAAAAAATATATGCAATTAGAAACGGATCACCTCTTGTCATTGGAGTAGGGAAGAAAGAGACCTTCCTTGCTTCTGATACTCTTTCCTTTTCTCCATACACAAATCAAGTAATACTACTAGAAGATTACGATATGGTAGAAATAGATAAACAATATCTCAAAGTATTTAACATTTTAAATATGCATGAGAAAGAAATAGAGATAAAGAAGCTGAAGGTACAATACCAAAATATAGATAAAGGGAAATATGACCACTATATGATGAAAGAAATAGTTGATCAAAAAGAAACTATGCTCCTAGCATCCAATTACAGTAATAAAGAATTCCAACCTCTCTTAGAACAAATTAAAAAATCAAGAAAGATATATATCATAGGAGCAGGTACTGCGGGATTCGCATCCGGACAAATAGCATACTTTTTAAGAAGCATTTCAAATGCTGATGCTTTAGACATTCGAAGCTACGAATACAAAAGCTTTCTACCAATAATTGACAAGGATGATTTACTCATAGTCCTTTCTCAAAGTGGAGAGACTGCAGATACCATAGAAGCCATAGAGGAATTCAAGAAGAAAGGTTGTAAAGTATGTAGTCTTGTAAATATGCTTGGTACTACAATAAGTCGTATCTCAGATTTTGAGTACTACACCAATTCAGGTCCTGAGATATGTGTAGCATCTACAAAGGTATTCACAGCACAATGTTCTTGGGGATACTTACTAGCTATGACTCTAAAGAACAAAAATACTTTTGCTAAAAGAAATATTAATGAACTTTCTCAAAAGATACACAAACTGTTTACAAACAAATCTTTGGAAAACATCCAATCAGTAGTAAAAAGCATCTACAAAAAAGACCATATGTTCATACTTGGTAAAGGAGAGAACTTCAATATATCATTGGAAGGAGCTTTGAAGATAAAGGAAATATCATACAAACATGTAGAAGGATTTTCTGCAGGAGAACTTAAGCATGGAGTCATAGCGCTCATTGAGAAAGAAACTCCTGTCTTTGGTATTCTCTCAGACAACGAAGAAAGCAAAGATATCATAAGTGCTATGGAACAGGTAAAAGCTAGAGGTGCACTTACCATAGGGATAGGGAGTGAGAAATACAAAAAGAATAGTATCTTTGATTTTTACATAAAGACACCGCACATAGATACGGTTGGAAGTATAGGAAATGTAATACCTTTTCAATTAATATCATATTTCCTTTCTGTAAAATTAGGTAACAATATAGACAAACCTAGAAACTTAGCAAAATCTGTAACTGTTAAATAGTTAGAAATTAGTCTACAATATATAATAACTTTTTAAGGAATAACTATGGAAGAAAATATTCAAGAGGCTCCTGTAACACAGGAACCAAAAGGTAAATCTAATGGTTGTTTAATTGCTTTAGGCATATTTCTCTTACTCCTCATTTTGCTTGCTGGAGGTATATATCTTGGGTACAAGAAAGTAATGGAAATGGTAGCATCTACATCTCTTGGTATTGAATATTCACAGGCAGACTATGATACACTGATGAATAACTTAGGTGCAGATATATCTCCTGAGCTTTTGTGTATTGATTGTCCAACTCCTTCATTCTCAGATCCACAAGAGGTTTCAGTAGTTGTAACAAATGCCCAAGCATCTGCTGCTTTTGAATATGTAAATCAATATATGGATTTTGCAAAGATATCTGGAACTCAGATAAAGATGAGTGATGGGAAAGCCGAGTTAACTACCAATTTAACATATCAAGGTAAATCCTTCCCCATATATATATCTGGTACAATATCTAAGACATCCGACAACTCAATTACAGGAGAGGTGTTTGATTTAAAAGCAGGAGCCTTAAAGTTACCTGATAATATTAATTCTTTGGTAGAAGATGGTCTTTTGAATATTGCCAACCAGAAATTAGAATCTGCTGGAGATACAGTAAGGATTGATACATTAGAGATCACAGAGAGTGGATTAAATTTTGATGGGTTGATACCAACCAAAGCGGAGTAATATGGATGAAGGAAGAGGTAAATCTACAGTGTTGTTTCTCATACTAGGAGTTTTTCTCGTAGGTGGTGTTGTATTTGCATTTCTCGTACTTCCAAATATGAATAGAACGTTTGGAAACAGTGATACACAAATATCTTTTCCCTTAGATAAGCTAGATTTAAGGGTAATTGATGATGGAGTAGGATTGTTTTGTAAAAATGATAATCCATATATGAGGTTTGAGAGTAGAGAGGGTGCGAGGGTTGCAGTTGTTAAGGATGGTGTTGTTAAGGAGGTAAACGGTAGTACAATTTTGATAGATATTGGAGATAGTATGGAGGTTGAATATTTAAATGTCTCTAGGATCTATGTTTCAGAGGGAGACTATGTATTGAATGGTGATACTGTTGGGTTTGTAGATGGTAATGAGTTTGGTTTTGGTGTAAGGGATAGTAAGGAGAGGGTATATCTATGTCCATATGTGTATTTTGATGATGATGGTAAGGATATAGTGAATAGGGAGTTGGATAAGGTGGTGTATTTTGATTCTATATGTTTATGCAAGACAGTTGGGTATTAGGTATAGTATAATCCTTTTCCTATGGAGAGTTTTGAGCTAATGAGAAAACCTGTGGTTTTGTATGATATGGATCGTAGTAATGATCAGTATTTTGCTGATTCAGAAGATATTAAGGATAGGATTAGGGAGGAGATTTGGTATGGTGAATTTGAATCTCCAATTAATTACTATGGTATATCAGAGGAAGAACCAGATATTAAGGGAGTGAGTAATGGTCATAGGTATAAGGTATGTGTAGCAGATAATTGTGTGTATCCAGAGAGATATACTAATGTGATGGTGTATGTAGCTAAGGATAGGTTAATACATTGGTTTGTAGTAGTTAAATAGTATTGATATAATAGATATTGATATGGTGGATGTAGCTCAACTGGTTAGAGCATCGGTTTGTGGTACCGAGGGTTGTGGGTTCAAGTCCCATCTTCCACCCCA
>CAZLAH010000013.1:8085-14957 GCA_964557565.1 uncultured Candidatus Saccharibacteria bacterium | reverse complement strand
TTTGAAGGTGGAAATGTTCCTTTCTTCAGAAGAATGCCAAAGTACAAAGGATTTAACAATCAATTTAAAGTGGAAACACAAGTAGTTAATACTGATGTGTTGGAAAAGATATTTGAAGTTGGAGAAACAGTAACAGTCGAAATCTTGAAAGAAAAAGGAATCGTAAAAAAGAATGCTAAGAATGTAAAGATCCTAGCAAAAGGTGAATTAAAAAAGAAACTCAACATAGAAGGTATTAACATGTCCCCTTCTGCTAGAGAAAAGATAGAAAAAGCAGGTGGGACTATAAAATAGTCTCTTAACCAATGACAAAAATAGTCGAGAAAATCAAATCCACATTCAAAACAAAAGAGATTAGAAAGAAAATACTCTTCTCTCTGCTTATTCTCTTAATATACAGACTACTTGCGGCTGTGCCAGTATCTGGAATACCAGCTGAAGCAATAGTAAAACTCTTTGAAGGTACTGGATTTGGAGAAATACTATCAACAGTATCAGGAGGAGTTCTAGAAACCGCATCTATTGTTGCAATAGGACTAACACCATACATCAATGCCTCTATAATTTTCCAGCTCTTAGGAACAGTTATACCAAAGCTTGAAGAATTAAGAAAAGAAGGACCTGAAGGGAGAAGGAAAATATCCATGTACACAAGATTCGCAACAGTACCATTAGCAATACTACAATCCTTTGTAATATACTCAACACTACTTGGATTCGGATTGATAACACAACTAGGACCTCTAGAACTAGCTGCCATGTCAGCAACCCTTACAGGTGGCTCTATAATAATGATGTGGTTTGGTGAACTAATCTCTGAAGATGGACTAGGTGGAGGAACCTCTTACCTGATTATGTTAGGAATACTATCTGGAATACCAGGTACTCTAACATCAAATTTTGTAACTATGGATGAACTTCAGAAATTAGTATTTATACTATTCTCCCTTGTATTAATAATATCAGTTGTCATAATAACCCAGGCAGAAAGAAGAGTTAAAATACAATACTCTCGAAGAGTTCGAACTGGAGGTGCAATGGAAAGCTATATACCAATAAAACTGACACAATCAGGAGTTATGCCTGTAATCTTTGCAATGGCATTCCTCTCCTTCCCCCAACTAATAGGAAAATTTCTTGTTAGTAGAAACTTCGACCCTACAGTCACCGAAATCTCTCAAAAGGTAATAGATGCTCTCTCCAATCCATATGTATATAACACAATAACATTTGTTTTAGTTGTTCTTTTCTCCTTTGTATACCTAACTGTGGTATTCAAGACAGACGAACTAGCAGAAAACCTTCAAAAGCAAGGAGCATTCATACAAGGAATAAGACCTGGAGATCACACCTCCGATTATTTAAGGGCAGTAAGTTTCAGATTAACAGCTGTTGGGGCTATATTTTTAGGGTTATTATCTATACTTCCTGATATTTTTGTTAACACAGGAATAATTACAGCAGTAGTTTTCTCTGGTACAGGTTTGTTGATTATGATAGGCGTAGTATTGGAGATAAAAAGACAAGTAGAATCAATGATGACCGTAAGAAGCTACGATCGATATCTTTAGGTTGATTAGAAACCTTATAAGCAAGGGGACTATATTGTTTTTTACCATTATTTAATGTTTCTATAGGTCTGATCTAAAGAAAAATCTGTAAATCCTTATTAACCTCTTATTCTCGAAATATCTTGTGCAAAGACTTCTGCATTGGGGACTTATCTCCAATGGATTGCTTCGTATATATCTTGCAAGCCAGTTAAAATATAAAAGACCTTTTACAGGTTTGTATTTGTAAGATCCTTGGAAAAGATGTCCAACATAACAATACCGCTTGTTAAAATAACGCGTGTATTTGCAAGCAATAACCTGCATCGCAGAGCCAATACTCTTTTCCCCGGTTTGTGCTAGCAAAATATGGTAATGATTTGGCATTATACACATACTCAAAAGATCATAATGTCTGTTGGTTATATTCACTCTAATAAGTTTTAGCAGATAATCAAAATCTTCTTTGTCAAAACAAATAGGGCATTTCCGATTGCCTCTATTATATAGATGGTAAAGAGTGAATCTCTCCTGTTTAATCCTCATCTCTACAATATAGAGAAAAGACATTAAAAATGGATTAAGCACGAATCTTATAGTAAGAAGAAATCTAGCGATTTATCGCAATAGTCATTTGTGATACAATAAAACTGATTAACCTTAACCATAGAGTTGTATGACTATCCTTTTTCATGGACCTTCGGGATGTGGGAAAGATACCCAAGTTGAACTTCTTGTAGAGAAGTACGGTTTTGAGAACATAGGTACAGGTGAAATGTTTCGAAAAATGTATGCGGATGGTGATACGGAGGCAATTAAGGCATATCAGTACTGGTCTAAGGGAGCTTTTGTCCCAAATGAAATTACATACGAAATGTTGGCGAGATGGATGAAGAATTTTGATAAAAGCAAGAATTGGGCGTTTGTTTCTGTAGTAAGAGATGTTGGCCAAATACCATTGTTCGACAATTTGTTAACTAATGAAAGCCGTTCTCTTGATAAATTTGTTCATTTTACTCTTTCTGAAGAAGCTGCAATTGAAAGGATGTCTTTGAGGTGGGTCTGTACAAATTGTAGTAATACTTATCATCAGAAATATAAACCAGAAAAGGTAAAAGGTTTTTGTGATAAGTGTGGTACTATACTTTTTCAAAGAGAGGATGATAAGCCGGAAAAAATAAAGAAACGATTGGAGGAGTATAACAGAACAATAGCTCCAATATTGGATGAATATAAAAGGCGAGGAATTTTGTTAGAGATTGATGCAAATCCTGGTATAGAGGAGATTCATAAGAATTTAATTACTGCGTTAAGCTTGTAAATGTCGCGTTTTTTTGTTATTCTTACTCTGTCCCTTTCTAATGGAGTGTATAACCAAGAGTTTTTATACTTTTTGTTGAATTAAGGGTCTTCCTTTGATATAATTCTGAGGATTCCATTTATTGTGATCCGTAAAGGAATAAGCTATGAACGACAGTAAAAAAGTATTTGAATTTGAGGGTGTGGTAAAAGAATGTTTACCTAATACTCAATTCGTTGTTGAAATAGATGTTGAAGGAGAGAAGCATCAGGTAGTAGGGTATCTATCTGGAAAGATGAGGATGCACTATATTAGAATACTTGAAGGAGATAAGGTGAGAATAGAAATGACTCCGTATGATAAAGAGAAGGGTCGCATAACATATAGATTTATGAATTAATTATGAAAGTAAGAGCTTCAGTAAAAAAAAGGTGTCCTGATTGTTATGTAGTTAAGAGAGGGGGACGTGTGTATGTGTATTGTAAGAAGAACCCTAAGCATAAGCAGAGGCAGGGTTAATTTTAATTAATATATTGTAATTTAAATGGCAAGAGTAGCAGGAATAGAAATATCAAATGAAAAGAGACTTTGGGTCTCTCTTTTGGGTGTTTATGGTGTAGGTGAAGTTACTGCAAAGGAGATTTGTGAGAAAACTAATTTGGATCCTAATATATTGGTTAAAAATTTAACAGAGAATGATTTAGATTTGATAAGAAAATATGTTGAAGAGCATGTTAAAGTAGAGGGTGAATTGAGACAGAGTATTTTCAGAGAGATAAAGAGATTGAAAGATATTAGATGCTATAGAGGAATTAGACATAAACTTGGTCTTCCTGTTAGAGGCCAAAGGACTAGGCATAATGCTAGAACTAGAAAAGGAAAGAGTCGACCAGTTGGAGGTTTAAAACGTACTTTAGACAAGACTTAAAAATAACATGGCAGAGAATAAAACAACAAAAACAAAAACTAAGAAGAGTGTACAGAGTGGGATTGCTACAATTCAATCTACATTTAATAACACCATTATTAGTTTAACTGATGAGCAGGGTGAAGTTTTAGGGCAAGGTAGTCCTGCGAGAGTTGGATACAAAGGTGCTAAGAGAAGTACTGCATACGCAGCTACTAAGGCAGCTACAGAGGTTGCTGAGAGAGTTATCAAGAAATATGGATTGAAAGAAGTTAAGGTATTCATAAAGGGACCTGGAGCTGGTAGAAACGCAGCTGTTAAGGGTTTGGATGCATGTGGTTTGAAGATTACAATGTTAACAGATAGGACCCCTATTCCACACAATGGTTGTAGGCCAAGAAAAGCTCCTAGAAAATAGATAATATAAAAATTAATATTAATATAAATGGGTAGATATACAGGACCAAAAGAAAAGCTAAGTAGAAGAGAGGGAGTAAACCTTCATTTGAAAGGTGCAAGATCTTTTTCAGATAAGAATGGTATGGAGAGAAGACCTTTTGCTCCTGGACAACATGGTAATAAAAGAAGAGCAAGATTGTCTAACTACGGTATTCAATTGAGAGAGAAGCAGAAAGTTAAAAGGATATATGGTTTGAGAGAAGCTAAGATGAGATCTGTATATGATGAATCAAATAGGAGATCTAAGCTTTACAAGACAGATAAAGGATTGGAATTTTTGAGACTTTTGGAATTGAGATTAGACAATGTTGTGTATTTAGCTGGATTAGCACCTTCTAGATCTGCAGCAAGACAGTATGTAACTCATGGTCATGTTATGTTGAATGGTAAGAAATTAACTATTCCATCTTTAGAATTGAAAGAGGGTGACTCTGTAGAGATAAAGAAGGCGAAGTTAGTTCCTTCCGAGAAACTTTTTGCAACACCTGACTGGATCGAAAGTAAAGATCTGAAGGCAAAGGTTGCTAGAATGCCAGTAAGAGATGATATTGATGAAGGAATTAAGGAGAATCTAATAATAGAGTTCTACTCTAGATAATTTTATTTTACATATAAATGGAAGCTTTTAAAGATATTAAGGTTACAATCAAAGAAGAGAAAGATAATTATGGTTTGTTTGAAATATCACCATTACCAAGAGGATATGGTAATACTTTGGGCAATGCATTAAGAAGAATTTTGTATTCTAGCCTAAAGGGTTCTGGTATTACTGCAGTTAGCATTAAAGGTGTTGATCATGAATACAGTGCAGTTGAAGGTGTTAAAGAGAATGTTGTAGATATAATTCTAAATCTTAAACAGGTTAAGTTTAAGACAAATATGGATGATGTATTTACATGTAAATTAAATGTAAAAGGTAAGAAGAGTGTTACTGCAGGAGATATAGAAGTAAGTGGAGATTTAGAAGTAGTAAACAAAGATCTTCATATCATGGATCTAACAGATGCTTCTTCTGAAGTAAATATGACATTAACTGTAGAATCAGGAGTAGGATACAAGAAAATAAATGCAAATGAGAGAAAAGAAGTAGGATTAATTCCTTTGGATTGTGATTTTACTCCAATTGAAAGAGTAAGCTTAAGCGTAGATCAAGCAAGAAAAGGTCAAGAGACTGACTTAGATGCTGTTTTGATAGGAGTTACTACAGATGGTAGTATTACACCTAAAGATGCTCTTCTTGAGTCTGCAAAGATATTACAAGAGTTTGCTGGTAAAGTTATGATTGCAATGGGAATGGCAGAAAAAGAAGTAGAAGCTATTGCAGAAGAGATAAATACAGTAGAAGTTTCAGAGGTTGGTGTTTCTGAAGAGACAGATGAGATAGGTAGTTGGAAAGTTGAAGATTTACCAATATCAAAGAGATCAAAAACAGGATTGTTAGCAGGTGGTTTTAAGAATGTTGCTGATTTAAGAAATACAACAGCTACAGAGCTTTTGAATTTACCTGGTTTTGGAAATAAGTCTCTTAATGAAATATTAGAGCTTTTGAATCAATACGATATTAATATAAAAGGAGTATAGAATGTACAAGAGAGTTAAAAAACTAAAACTTGGAAGAAAAACAGCTCATAGAAAGAGTTTGATAAATAACCTTTTGAGATCTTTGTTTGATAACAATTCTGTTGTTACTACAACTCCAAAAGCAAAAGCATTGAAACAGAAAGCATCTTCTTTGATAGAGAAAAGTAAATCTAAAAAAGACAGTCTTCCTTTTAGAAGAAGTGTACAAGATATTTTAGGAACAGATGAATTAATAAAGAAATTAGTAGAATATAGTTCTAAAGAGAAAACAGGAGTTGGGATTGTAAAAATTGGATTTAGAGCTGGAGATAATGCTGAAACATCTAGAGTATATCTTCTTGGAACTGAGAAAAAGAAGAAAATTGTAAAGAAAGAAGAGGAAAAAGAAGTCAAAAAAGTAACAACAGAGGAGAAGAAGAAAGTAAATGTTGATATGAATAAAAAGGTTGATACCTCTGCCGTTATTCGTAGAACAGAGAGAGCTAAATCTAGATCTGGACTTTAATTAAGAATATTAAATATGAAATACAAGACTACTTGGACAAAAAAAGAAGATATTGAGAGAAAATGGTACATCATTGATGTAAAGGATCAGATATTGGGTAGAGTTGCTACAAAGATAGCATCTTTGTTAATAGGAAAAGAGAAAACAGATATAGTTCCTAATGTTGATTGTGGCGATTATGTTGTTGTTTTAAACAGTGACAATATAAAGCTTACTAGAGGTAAAGAATTGAAGAAAATGTATTATAGACACTCAGGATATCCTGGAGGTTTCAAAGAAACAAGATTTGATGAGCAGTTAGAGAAGGATTCTACTAAGATAATAGTAGATGCTGTTAAAAAAATGTTACCTCAGAACAAACTTACAGACAAAAGGATAGCAAGATTAGTTGTTTACAAGGACTCTAATCACAAGCATACTGCACAGAATCCAGTTGTTATTAAATTATAATCTTAAATAAATAGTGGAGAAGAAATATTTTGAAGGAATAGGAAGAAGAAAAAGATCTACATCAAGAGTAAGGATCTATGAAGGAGATAAGGCATCTACTATTAATGGTAAAGCTATAAA
>CAZLAH010000013.1:0-7985 GCA_964557565.1 uncultured Candidatus Saccharibacteria bacterium | reverse complement strand
AGAAAGAAATACAATCATCTTAAAGCTAGAAAGAAACCTCAGTTCTCAAAGAGATAGTTCTCACTTGTAGTCATTTCAGTTATTCCATATCATGTATATAGATAATATTATCTATATCTCTATGGAAAACAAAACTCTTCTAAAGATAGTCCTCATATCCTTTTGTATACTTTTTTCAATATTTGTCTTAGGAACTGCTGGAGTATGGATATATTCCTCTTACAAAACGAGTGAAGTATCAGAACAAAGCATGATAGTCCCAGACTATATGAGCAGGGAAGAGGGTGCAACAGGTGTTACACCTGATATTAGTAAAGCAGAGGATGTCACACTTTCAAGCTCAAATATCATGAGAAATGCATATCTTAATATCTCTGTAGATGATATTGATGGTAGCTTAGAAGACATCTTAGCTGTTAGGGATGAATTTGATGCTACATATGTTTCTTTGAATGATAGTGGTAAGGGGATAAACAGAGGTGTAAGTATGACAATTAAGGTGGAAGAGTCTAAGTTTGAAGATATGTATGAGGAATTGAAGGACCTAGATGTTGAGATAGAGAGTACTTCTGTAAGTGAGAGTGATGTTACTGAGACAGTAACAGATTTGGAATTGAGATTAAAGAACTATCAAGGTGTAGAAACACAATTACTTAGTATTCTTGAAGATGCAGATACTGTAGAGGATACTATTGCTGTTTACAAGGAATTGAATGAGGTAAGGATGAATATTGAGAGAATAGAGAGTGAGTTAAAGAGTATGGATTCCATGACGGAGTATTCATATATAACGATGTATGTAACTCAGAGTACTGCAGGAGCAGAGCTTGCTGATGGTGAATGGAAGCCATTGGGTGTGTTAAAAGAAGCAAGTAGGGCTTTAGTAAGTTTTGCTAAGTTCTTTGTTTCTTCTTTGATATGGTTAGTTGTATTTATACCTGTAATAGCTTTGGTTGTTGTTCCTGTAGTGATAATACAAAAAAGAGCTAGAAAATAGTATAATTAAGAGTGCAAGTATTACAGGATGATTGCATTTACTTTTAGTAGATGAGGAAAGTCCGGACTCCGTGTCAGTCTAGAACATATCTAGATAGGTGCCAATGTGAGTTGGAAGGGAGTGATCTTTTGGAGAAAAGGGCAACAGAAAGTTATACCGCCTAATTTATTAGGTAAGGGTGAAATGGTAGTGTAAGAGACTACCGGGTATTGTAGTAATACAATATTGCGAGGTAACCCCCACCTGGAGCAAGGTTTAACCGCATAGATAGATAATCATCGTTATACAGAATCCGGCTTATTGTGTACTTGCACAATTGTTGTAATTAAAAATATGCAGGACTTGTTGTGAATAAAAACATTCTAATAATAGATGGACATAATTATCTATATCGTGCATATTATGGAATTCCTAGTTCTGCAGTTCTTCCTAATGGTACAAAGATAAATGCATACTATGGCTTTATGTCTTTTCTTCGAAAAGTTATTGACGAATATAATCCAGCTAAACTGTTAGTTGTATTTGATTCCGAAACAGGGATTATAGAAAAACAAAGAAATAATAAAAACTACAAGAATAATCGTAATTATGAAGATAAACAAATTTTTGAACAATTGGAAATAATTAAAAAAGCTTTAATATATTGTGATATACAATTTCTTGAAGATGAAAGATATGAAGCAGATGATGTAATAGGCTCTTTAGCTTACAAGTACTCTAAGGATGGTTTCCATGTATATATATCTTCCAATGATAGTGATTTTATTCAGTGCGTTGATAGGGATATTGTTTTGTTGAAATCAATTAGAGGTAAGTATGTTGAATATACGGAGAATTATATAAAGAAAGAACTTGGATTTGTCCCCTATTTGTATTTAGATTATCTTTCTTTAGTAGGTGATACTTCAGATAATATAGAAGGAGTGAAAGGGATTGGGAGAAAAATAGGGACCAAATTAATAAATGATTATGGTTGTTTAGAGAGTATTTTTAATACAAGAGAATCAGACTCTAAAATTATTAGGTTAGTTAAAGAGAATAAGGAGAAGATCATTTCAAATAAGAAGTTCCTTAAAATAGATAATAATTTAGGAATAGACATAGAGATCAAGTATTTCAATAAAGAATTGTTACTATCTAATACATCTAATGAGATTCTTAGGTTGTTGAATTTATATCGTTAGAGATTAATAGTTACAAGGAATTAATTCTGTTGTGTGGTTGTAGAATGTCTACGTCGGAGATTGTTGTGCTATAATTTAAAACAATAATCTTTATCTTCAAAAAATGAATAACTCAGAAGTAACATGGGAGAAATATTCAGAGACAGAGTATGATCAAGTTACAGAAGCTAGTGCGAAAAAAGCACTAGATCTTAAGATTGCAGGGCTTGTTACACAGCTTAACAAAGACAATACTGAAGAGAGAATCGGACCAGTAAGAGTTGGAGAGTTAGGTTGTGGTCCTGCTCCAGTCTCTTCTATCTTAGAAAAATTTAATAGCTCATGGGTTGGTGATAATCCAGTACAAACAGAAGCGGGTAGTTTGCTAGGGAAACCTTTATTTGAGACAGTAGGATTTGATAATAGCTCTGGTATGACGAATAAGAAAGAGAGAGAAATCGTTTTTGAAAAAGCAGATATCTGCGATCCTTTTTTTGCAGATATATATATTAAAGAAGGAAAGAAACTATTTGACACATTAGTGTTGGAGAATGCTTGGTATGCTACTACTACGGGAATTGGAAAGGATCTAGATGAATCTTTATATCGTAGAAATATTACCTTGTACAATGCTTGGAAATTACTTAAGGAGGATGGTACATTAATAATCAGTGATCCTTTATCTTCTACAAAAGATTTGAGTCTTAGAAATACTGCCCAGGGTGCAATGAAGGAAATAATGGCTGCAATAGAGAGGGGAGAAATAAAAGAGTCAGTAAGAAACATTCAGAATCCAGTTACAAAGGAAGCTATTGCTAGGAACAAAAAAGAAATTCTTCCAAACAGTCAGCTTTTTTCCTTCGAGGAGATGAAAGAATTTATTAATAAGTCAGGATTGTTTACCATCGAACAAGCCGAGAAAGGAGACTATTTAGGACATAATGCTACATTGGTCTTAAGAAAGATTAATAAAAAAGAGATGAATATTAATGGTACATACGCATTAAATATTTTATCTTCAAAGGCAAAAGATCTGTTATCTGCTTTTCGCAGAGTAAATTACTCTGAAAAGGTAAATCCCATTGTCACAGGTATAGATCCTCAAGATTATAGGCATAAGGAGAGTTTAACCGTAGTTGCTTCTCTAACAGGAACGAATGTCCCTGGGGCAATTGCTACATTCGATATAGAAAAAGATTATGATGAAGATTCTTGGGAGTTTGCAGAGCTATTTGATTTGCCAGAAGACTTTGCCAAGATAATCCCTGAAAACAGAAAAACAGGAGAAATCAGAAGATTAGGGACAATAAGTGCTTATGGTCAGGAGCATATGAGGATTGCTCTAGGCTCTATTACAAAGGTTGTAGAAAGAATATATAAAGAAGTCATAGAAAGAGATGTTGGAGTTCTATTCTTTACAGCTACTCCTGATAGATTAGGATTATTTAATGGTATTCTGAAAAGGTTGGGTTTGTCACAGTTCCAAAAAGTTGATGATGTAAATCTAGATCGAAAGGGAAGCTCTTCTGTAAGAACGATTATCACTGGTGCAAAGTACTTCCTTACAGATGAAGGGTTCTCTAATTTAGAAAAAGATAGAGAGCTTTCTGACTTAAGAGAATTTTTAATTCAGAATAAAGAAAGTAGTTTAGAAGAAGCTTTGAAAAGTCTTTGGCCAAATAGAGAGTCTGCTTATGAGGACGTTTTGCGGAAGATTCAGGACAAAGAAATTTACCCTGAGAATGTTTCTTTATATTATGCTCATGTTCCTCAAAACAAAGATGGAAGTAAGTAGAAGAAAATAGTATATTGGTATATTTAATATCCAAGTATTGTTCTTATGCTTGAATACATTTTGTTTTTCTTACAACTTTTGTTATTGATATATTTAGTATTTCTCCTTTTCAGAAAGGACCCAAAAGTATTTAAGGAGCTAATTTTCTTCAATGTAAGTATACTAATATGGGTATTATCAATTCTCTTGATAACGAGAATCCAAGATCTTTCTGTATCGATTTGGTTCGCCAGACTAACGTTCTTTTCTACAGCTATTGCGGTATGTACTTACTCTTCCTTTTTTAGCTCTTATACTAAATCTAAACAAAGAAGATTCTCACTTATTCTCAACTTGCTAGGTATTGTAATGGCGATACTTTCTCTAACACCATATTTGATATCGAGTATGGCTATTTCCGAATACTCTAATTACCCATCAGTAGTTTTTGGAAATGTTGCATTATTATATGTATCTTTTGTAGTGATAGCCGTTTCTTATCTTATCTATCAAGTCTTTTCCTTAAGAAGAACATCTTCGGGTTTGGAGTATCTACAAGTTTCTTATATCACGATAGGAATGACCCTAGCTGGTATAATTGCAATATTAACGAATGTCATTTTACCAGCTTTAACAGGGAGTTCGGCTTCTGCGTTTTGGGGCCCAGTTGGAATATCTGTGCTAAGCGCAATTACAACTTATACTGTTACAAGATCCCGTTTGTTCGGAATAAAATATCTTCTTGGTAAAACACTTTACTATCTAATACTAATTCTTATACCCTTTCTTGTATTTGTTATTCTAATTAATTTATTGTCGATACTCAACCTAAATGTCTTAAATGCTTATACATATTTATTGGTTTTTGGCGGAACATTAACATTTATTTTTTTGTTTTTGTTCCTATATCGGATCATTGATGAAAAATTTAATCCGACAGTTGGTTTTAAGAGCTCCGGGTTTGAGTTAATTAAAGAGGAATTTTTGAAGAATATTAGTACAGAGTTAAATATAGAAAAACTTGGAATATCAACATTGAAAGCTATAGATAAGATATTTGATTTGAAAAAATCCGGAGTTATTATTTTTAATGCAGATAATGCAACCATAATATATAAAAAGTTACATGAATTTGGGGAGAAACCTTTAGATAATCGTAATTTGTTACAGGTCATTCAATATTGGGATGAAATAGGGCATAGCACAATTCTTACAAAAGATGAATTAAGAAACCAAAACTTATCAAACTCTCGCTTGGAAAGGATACTTTCTTTTATGAAGAATGACGAAATAGATGTGGTTTTACCTCTAAATAGGAAGGTTCATCTTAATGGTGTTGTAGTTCTAGGGTCTAAGAATAATCGACATCCTTTCACCATTGAAGATATTCACTACCTTGAGAACCTCATTGTTAATTCCTCCGTCGCATTTAGTAGATCTATACTCTATGGTGAAGTGCAAGAACTCAACCAAACCCTCCAACTAAAAGTAAACGATCAAACCAAAGAATTACAGATAAAGGTAAAACAATTAGAAGAAGCAAGAAGAAAAGAAAGAGATATGATAGATATAATGGGACATGAATTAAGAACACCAGCTACCATCGTAAAATTAAATGCAGAACTCCTCGAAGGTTTTACAGATGACATACTCTCTAACAAAGAAAAATTTATTAAATATGTAAGAAGAATTAAAGATGCAGTAGGAAATGAAATAAAACTCATAAACACACTACTAAGTAGTGCTAAACTAGAAGGAGACAAAATAGAACTAAATCCTGAAGAAGTTAACATCCAATCTGAAATAGAAATGTCCATACACGGACATGAACATAGTGCAAAAGAAAAAGGTATTCAAATACTTAACAATACAGATCCTAATACACCCTCCATATATGCTGACCATGCTCGTGTAATTGAAGTACTAAACAATCTAGTAGATAATGCAATTAAATACACAGAACAAGGCTCTGTAACAATAGAATCATTCTTTGATGAAAACTTTGTAAATATAAATATAAAAGATACTGGTAGTGGAATGAAACAAGAAGATATTGCCCATCTTGGTAAGAAATTCTTTAGAGTAGGAAATTACCTTGATGATGGAGAAGGTAAACCAGATGTAGTAAGACCAGGAGGCACAGGCCTCGGCCTCTATGTTACATTCGGTCTAGTAGAAAAAATGGGCGGTAAAATAACTGTAGAAAGTAAAATAGGATTAGGAAGCACTTTCACATTCTCCTTACCAAGATATACAGGACAAGATAGTGGTAAAACAAAATCTAAAACAAACAATATGTTTGAAAGACTTGGACTACAAAAGTAATCCTCTACCAATTCCATTTAAAAACTCCTTCTCACTCATCTTGTTTCTCCCCTCTATTTGCAATTCTAAAACTCTTACACAAACATGAGGATCTCTAGTTGCAAACAAAAGCATACTATCATTCTCAAACATACATCCCTCATCCTTTCCAGAAGGACATTCTACTAGAACACACCTAAATATCTTCATACTCTTTCCCGCCAAATTCTTACTTTCTAACTTCTCATCTAACCTACACCAAGCAATTGGCCAAGGAAGAAAAGCTCTAACCATTCTCTCAATATACTCAGGATCATACTTCTTCCATAATATCTCTGCTTTCTCTTTTGAAATATCCTTCTGCCAACAGTAACTAGCATCCTCATGCCTCTGTGCTGTAGCTTGTATCTCTCCATCCACCCACCTTAACAATACAGGGACCAATATCTCTGAACTCTTCTCAACTAGCCTCTTTCTCAAAGAAAGATTAGTATCATCATCTCTGATTTTTTCCTTGAACATTTCTAACACATCTCCCTCGTCTAAACCCTCACTCATAACCATTATCGAAATACCTGTTTCCTTTTCTCCATCTAAAATTGCTTTCTGTATTGGAACCGCACCCCTGTACTTAGGTAGAAGAGAAAAATGAATATTAATACATTTAAACTTTGGATATTCTAGGAAAACCTTCGGCACTATCTCTCCAAAAGCCTTGCATACGACCAACTCAGGCTCGTACTTCTCCGCTACTCTTTTGTAATTACTTTCATTACTCTCAGTATGGAAAACATTAATACCATTCTTTAATGCATATTCCTTTACTTCAGAGTGTGTCATTACCTGTTTTCTTCCAACAGGCTTGTCCGGAGCAGTAATTACACAAACAACATCGAAAAACTCACTCTCATGTAAAACCTTCAAAGATTCTACAGACTCCCAACCCGTACCCAAGAAAACTGTTTTTACTGGTTCTTTCTTTAAATCTCTCATACTTAATTTTACTGTAATATCCGAACAATTACTATATAATACTCGTTGAAATGAAAATGACAGAATACCAATACAATTTGCCAGAGGAGAAGATTGCGAAATATCCTCCAAAAGAAAGAGGAAGTACAAAACTTCTTGTTTTAGACAGAAGTACAGGAAATATTACCCACAGGAAATACTCAGATATATTGGAGTATGTAAAACCAGGAGATGTAGTGGTACTAAACGAAACAAAGGTTGAAAAAAGGAGAACATACTTTCTAACTAACAAAGGAAGAAGAATGGAGATACTTTTTTTAAATCGTATTGGTGATGGAAGATGGTATGTATTAATTAAAGGTGCAAAGTATGTAAAACAAAAGGATATCCTCGTTTCGGAGGAAGATGAAAATATCAAGATAGAGGTGAGTGAAAGAAGTGGAGATGGATTTTTAGTAAGATCTGTATTACAAGGAGAAGAGATATTTGAGAAGATTGGACATACTCCAATACCTCCATATATGAAGAGAGATGATATTCAGGAGGACTATTTACGTTACAATACTGTTTTTGCTCGTTTAGGGGGCTCTGTAGCCTCTCCTACGGCTAGTTTAAACATGACAGAGGGTATGTTGGCAGAAATGGAAAAGAATGGTGTAAAGGTTGTAAAAGTAGAATTAAAAGTAGGATGGGGGACATTTGCTCCAGTTAGAGAAGAGAACATCGAAGAGCACAAAATACATACGGAAGAGATTGCTGTTTCAAAAGAAGTTGC
>CAZLAH010000012.1:13105-15221 GCA_964557565.1 uncultured Candidatus Saccharibacteria bacterium | reverse complement strand
TCTATTCCTAAAAAGGATGAGCGAATACAAGTTAGAAAAGTTGCGAGTATGAGTCAAGGAGGCATAACTGAAGACTTCACAGAAAAGGTCGGACCTGAAATCAAAGCTATTGTAGAAAGCATAGCTTCTTCAATACATGCATTTACTCTAGGTGTAGATGTAATGTGCTTAGATCTCTCTAAACCACTTACAAAAGATAATGGAGCAATACTAGAATACAATACAATGCCTGAAGCATACCTTAATACATACCCTGTAATTGGAGAATCTAGAGAATATGTATTCGAGAAATACATAAAAGCTTTGCTAGAGGGAAACAAAACAAAACAGATTGTTGTTATTGGCAATCCTCCACAAGATATACCTACTCTACTCAAACAGAAGAACTTCTTTAAATCATACCTGGGAGAACAAGATGTAGTTGGGGAATATCGTAATGGAGACATCATAATTAATGGATTAGACATAAATAAAGGCCTAGAGAAATGGCAAGCGATAGAGGCTCTAAAGGTAAATGCATCCTTGGATGCCATCGTAATACATCACAGAGACTGGGAGGATGTAAAAGAAACAGGTTTAGGATTCAATAGAATTGATATGGTAGTCATAGAAAAAAGACTAGCCGATAGTAAGGATTTTTCCGTAATTAAAAGATATAATAGAAAAGGATATATTAATAAAATTAAAATAATATAAAAATGAAATACCTCATCATAGACAAAAGACAAAGAGTAGAAGTAAGCAGTATGGGAGAAATACCTACAGCTTCTGCAAGATTGATAGAAGAACTTGAAAAGAAAAATATATCCAATGACTTTGTTTACAATGATCAATTAGAATTCCTCTTCCAAGATGGAAATACAAGTATCAAAGCGAATGGTAAAGATATCACGGAATATACACATATCATCTTTAGAGGACATGCCCTACACAATGACAGAGAATATCACTTCAAAAGATATATCATTGATTACACAGATCAGTACAACAAGGACAACCCTACTAAAAAGATACTTGTACAAAATTCTGAAGCTATAAAGAAGTTCCCCTACTACAACAAAATCGCAATTGCTCAACTATGCTCCTTAAACAATATTCCACACTTCAATACATATTTCAGAACCGATGGAGAATATACAAAAGAAAGAGATATGCTTAAGTCATACCCCTTAATTACAAAAGAGTATGCTGGTGTAAACAGAGTAGAAATGATTGATGGGAAAGAGAAAATAAAGAAGAATGTATTTAAACTAGATTCTGATTCCGATTTTAAGCAAGAAGGACTAGATGGGCAAGATCTCTCTTTATACTTCCTTCAGGAATTCTCAGATGCAGGAGAAGACTACAGGATATTCGTTAAATGCGGCAAGGTTATCGCGGGATGGAGGAGAAAAGCTTCAGATGGGTTTATGACAGTAAGACAAGGTATATATGAGATGTACAACGAACCAAATGAAGAGATAACGGAAATCGCAGAGAAGATGGCAAAAGTATTAGATGCAGACTTCATGGCTGTAGACTTTATGTATGTCCATGGAAAACCTCATATACAAGAAATAGGATTCCATCCTGGATATAAAGCATACGAGACAAAGATTGAAGATGGTACGCCAGTAAATATTGCAGAAGCAATAATTACTGCGTTTAAAGATAATTAGATACCTGCTTTCTTAAAAATATCATTCCACACAGCCTTTGATGGAACTATCTTTGGTTTTGGAATTAAGCCCTCCTCTACCCACTCACACTGTTTGAAACTTATCTTTCCTGCATAAAGCAATGTATATAGATTAGGTTGAGTTTCAAATTTCTTTAAAACTTTCCTGAATCCTCTAAAATAACAAATATCCTTTGTATATAGACCTGGTTTAGAAGTATCAGACAAACCCCTCTTCACCCTATAGGTCACATCAAACGCAGAATATTTAGGTAAAACACCTAATAAACAGTTATACAAAGTTCTAAAACTCATTTCTTCACCAACACTGATCGCATAGACCATAGCCGCCTTGTTCCTCAACCACTTCTCTGTCAACAACCCCATGCTATACTCATTCCAAGTAGCTAAACCTTCCTCTATATCTAAATAATCAACCAAATTAGGCCTACTCAAAGC
>CAZLAH010000012.1:0-13005 GCA_964557565.1 uncultured Candidatus Saccharibacteria bacterium | reverse complement strand
TTCTTGTTCTTCACAATCCTGTAAGTGAATTGAGGCTCATACGTATCAGAATCAAAGAATTTCTTCTTCTCCGATTCAAGATTCGTAGGCGTAAATACAAGACCTGTAGGAATTCGAAGCTCATTGAGCAACTTAGAGACCTCCTCTAATCCCATCTTCTTTTTTCTTTTCCAAAATAGATCCATAGGATTAAAGTATATATTATTTCTTACCTTCTGTAATCCCTATTGAAAGAAAAACTTCTTTCTCCTGAAGCTATCAATTCCAATGCAATACCTGTACCTCTCGCAACACAAAATATTGGGTCATCTGCAACATAGCAAGGTACATTTGTAGCTCTAGAGAACAGTTTGTCTATATTTCTAAGCTTTGCAGTTCCACCACTCATTACTATACCCCTATCAATAATATCAGCCGATAGTTCTGGAGGTGTCTTTTCTAAAACATTCTGTATAGATTTAATAATATTCCTCAAAGGAAATTCTAAAGCTTTTGCAATATCATTGGAATTAACAACTATTGATTTAGGCATACCAGCACCAACATCTCTACCTCTCACTTCCATCTCTTTTGGATCTTTAACTTCAACAGCAGAACCAATACTCATCTTGATATTTTCTGCAGTTTGCTCTCCAATTAACAATCCTTTCTTCTTCCTCATGAAGGAAATAATATATTCATTCAAAGCATCACCAGCTACTCGCAAAGACTCATAGCCAACAATACCATCAAGAGATATGACCGCTATCTCTGCAGTACCACCACCCATATTGATAATCATATTCCCAGAAGATGTATTTATTGGTAAACCTGCACCCAATGCTGCTAACAAAGGCTCTGGCATAAGAGTAATACTCTTGGAACCAACTGCATTGGCAGCCTTGTATACGGCTCTCTCTTCCACAGAGGTAATACCTGCAGGTACACTAATAACTACATCTGGCTTGAAAAATCTAGATCTACCCAAAGCCTTGTCAAAGAAATGCCTTAGCAAAGCCTCCGTAACTCTAGAATCTGCTATAACTCCATTTCTTAAAGGCCTTTTTGCAATTATATTATCAGGAGTCTTACCAATCATCTCCTTTGCTTCTTTCCCAACTGCAATAACCGTAAAAGTATTAACATCAATAGCTACAACAGTAGGCTCTGTTAAGACAATACCTTCACCCTCTACAAAAGCAACAGAATTTGCAGTTCCCAAATCTATACCTAACTTTTTTCCAAACATATTACTAATTAATAAACTATGAATTATCTCTTCTAAAATTTCAAAAGCATAGCCTCCTTCATACTATCAGCGACCCCCCTAGCAATACCCGATACTTTCTTACTACTCTCCATTGCTCTTGATAACAATTCCCCTTTTATCTTCTCCGCTTCTAACCTTCTCTCTCGAATAGGCGTCAAATTTACATTCATAACTTCAAATAATTTCTCCTTAACCTCTACATCCTTGATATTACCCTTCCTATACATATCCTTCATTTCTTCAACTTCTGCAATATTAGGATTAAAAAGATCATGATACATAAAAGCGACATTACCCTCTATCTTACCCGGATCAGTAGCATGTATTCTATTAGGATCCGTATACACTTTAAATACCTTCTTTCTTAACTCCTCCTCACTATCGGATAGATATATCGCATTGTTCAAACTCTTACCCATCTTCTCTGCACCATCTATACCAGGTACATTAACTACCGTACCAACCAAAGCATCAGGCTCATGAAGAAGTTGCACTCCATATGTCTTGTTAAACTTTCTCGCTAAATCCCTTGTACTCTCAACCATAGGAACTTGATCCTTACCTACAGGAACTAAATCAGCATTAACACACAAAATGTCTGCTGTTTGATGAATTGGATAGAAAAAGAAACCCAAAGGAGTAGAAACATCTATCCCCTTCTGAGCCATCTCCGTCTTTATCGTTGGATTATGCTGAATCTGTTGAACGGTAGCAAAGTTAGAAAGATATACAAAAATCTCATGAATCTCAGGAACCTCACTCTGGATGAAAACATTAGCCTTATCAAAATCAAGACCACAAGCATAATAATCACACAACAACTCTTCAATATTCTCCCTAACCTTACCCGGATTATCAAAATTATCTGAAAGAGCCTGAATATTCGCAATAATAACAAACTCCTCATACTCCTCCTGCAACTTCACCCTATTCTGTATAGAACCCAACAAATGACCAATATGCAACCTACCTGTTGGCCTATCACCTGTTAAAATTCTCTTCTTGTTTTCCATAATACACTATTCTAACAACTTATACCCCATTATGCTATACTTTTTAAATGAAAACTTCATCTGAGAAACCAACTACAAAAATAATTACAGTCATCTTCCCAATCTTCTCCGTTGTACTAATACTTGGAGTATCCTTCTTCATATACTTCTTTTCAAAAGGATATAGAATCAACATACTGGATAGAGAAATAATAAAAACAGGAGTTTTAACAATCAAATCAGAACCATCCTCTGCAACCCTGTATATAAATGAACAATCCTCAGGGAGAACACCAAACAGCAAATCTTTAGATATTGGAGAATACAATATTGCAATTAGAAAAGAAAAATACTTCGACTGGAACAAGAAAATTTCTATATTAGAAGAAAAATCTACACTACTCTTTCCATGGATGGTACTCCAAGAACCCGTCAAATCAACAAAGTGGGAATCTGCAGGAGAAGTAATCTCTTCCTGGACTGACAACCAAAACAACACAATTATCTACCTCTTAAAAAACTCTGAAACTGAATATTCCCTTTGGAGCTACAAAATAAATTTACCAATTTGGAATTTCAATTCTAACCCAATAGAAATAATAAAATTGGATACAAAAGATATAAACCTCACCATATCACCAAATGGAGAATCTGCAATATTAAAGATAATTGCAGATCCCTTTAAAATATACATCTTAGACACAGAGAAAAATACAACCTTAGAAACAGCAAATATGCTTGATCTAACAGAATACAAAAAGCACACCATCTCATGGTCAGAAGACAACGAGCACATAATGCTAGAATCAACTAAAAACATAACCTCATACAACACGAGACAACAAAGCACAACACCACTCCTTACAAAAGAGAAAGATCAACAATATACATGGACGACAGACGAAGAAGGATTCTTCTACATAATTACATCAGCAGATACAGAATATGAGAACTCTCAACTGTATACTCTAACTCAATACAACCCAGAGGGAACACAACCACGAACTATAATAGAAAACATATACATGCAGAAAGAGAAACAGTATATAGAATATTACAGAGAAAACGGCTTCACCGCGATACCATTCTCTAATTCTGTAGAAACAACACAAACAGTAGGACAAATCACAGAAATCAAGATTTACAAAGAAGCAAAAGGAGCAATCATAAAGACAGAATATGCAACATATTGGTACGATATAACAACACAAAAATATATAATGATCTCCCCCTACCCATTGAACATACTTGAGCTCTCTGCTGATCTTAAGAAACTCCTACTTACAAGAGAAACTGAACTTATACTCTTCACTCTAGACAAAGAAGAAGCTGATCACACAGAAGAAATAGGAAGTAGAACAATAATCAACAATATTGAAAACATAAAAAACATTAGATGGATCTCAAACTCTTTAAATATCTACTTTACAAAAGATAACCACTTGTACATCCTCGACAAAGATGGAGAGAACCAATATCAAGTCTTAAATATGGAAAACATACAAGACTCCTTAATTACATCCTCAAGAGAAAATATTGTTACACTAGAGAAAGACAGTAACAATAAAACACATATCAACCAATACAAAATTCACTAAAAGCGCACCCGGTCGGAATCGAACCAACAACCTACGCGTTAGGAGTGCGTTGCTCTATCCTATTGAGCTACGGGTGCTTAACTAAACAATTAGGTTAAGGTTGTCTAATTCTACCCTAACAGTAACAACTATACCATACATTTCCATATTTTCCACTTACTACAGGACGATAAATATTAATAAATAATGATATAATATGGATCGATGGCACAAGAATATATAAAAATTAGGGGAGCAAAAGAAAACAACCTAAAAAACATATCCGTAGACATACCAAAAAACAAACTAGTCGTAATAACTGGTGTTTCAGGTTGCGGTAAAACCTCTTTAGCATTCGATACACTTTACGCAGAGGGACAAAGGCGATATGTAGAATCACTTTCATCATATGCAAGACAATTCTTAGGGATAATGAAGAAACCAGATGTAGAATCCATAACTGGCCTCTCACCTGCAATATCTATAGACCAAAAAACAACATCTTCAAACCCTAGATCAACTGTAGGAACAGTAACAGAAATATACAACTATCTCCGATTACTCTATGGACATATAGGAACAGCTCATTGTCCAAAATGTAAGATTCCTGTTCAATCCCAAACCATCGAAGAAATATCAAAAAAAGTACTCAAACACATAGAGAACTCAGGAGACAGAGTAACGATCGTTTCACCAATCATAAAAAACCGTAAAGGTTCTTTCAACAACCTTTTAGACAAACTACTCCAAAAAGGTTTCTTGCGAGTAATAATCGACAAAGAAACATATCTACTAGATGATATAGAGGACTTAAACTTAAAAGAAAACGAAAAGCACGACATAGACATAGTCATAGACCGATTAGACCCTAAAGGGATGAATATAGAAGACCTTAAAAAAAGGATTAATGATGCTGTGGAATTAGCAACCAATCAATCAGATGGAGATGTAAAAGTATTACTTGGAGACAAAGAGCTATTCTTTTCAGAGAACAATACCTGCAATACTTGTGGTACATCATATCCTAAAATAACTCCAGCATTCTTTTCATTCAACTCTCCAGAAGGAGCATGCCCTAATTGTTCGGGGTTGGGATACCTCAATGAAATAGATATAAACCTCATTTACAATCCAAGATTAACAATAAAAGAAGGAGGCATATTTCCATGGGGTAATAGAACTACAAAAGACACCTGGACAACAAGAATTTTAGAAAGCGTAGCAAGAGAGCACAACTTTGCGTTGAATACACCAATAGAGGAATATCCCAAAGAAATCTTCAACCTACTTTTCTATGGGATTGGTTCAAAAGAAGCATACAAGATAACATATACGAATAGATTTGGAAGAACAAGTACATACGACACACCATACGAAGGTATAATCCCAGAATTACAGAGACGATATAAAGAAACAACATCTGAATACTCTAGGATAGAGACAGAAAAATATATGAGCGAGAAGACATGTCCCATATGTTTAGGAAAAAGATTAAAACCATTCTCTTTGTCTGTTTTAATGAAAGAGAAAAATATCAATGAGATTACTGAGATGACCGTTCTTGATCTTCAGAAGTTCCTTGCTGATATAAAGCTACCTAAAACAAAAGAGAAGATTGCAAAGCCAATCATCAATGAAATCAATAATAGATTAGATTTTCTAGTCAATGTAGGATTAGAGTATCTCTCACTGTCTAGGAAATCAAATACTCTCTCGGGAGGAGAATCACAAAGAATAAGATTGGCATCACAAATAGGAACAGGACTTTCCGGAGTACTTTACGTCCTAGATGAACCTTCAATTGGACTACATCAAAGAGACATATCAAGACTCATTAAGTCACTTAGAGATCTAAAAAATGCAGGCAATTCACTAATAATTGTAGAACACGACCAAGAGACTATGAGATATTCCGACTGGATCATAGACATGGGTCCAAAAGCTGGTAAGCATGGTGGAGAAGTCATTGCTCAAGGTACATATGACGATATTAAGCATTCAGATACTCTCACTGCGAAGTACCTCAACAAAAGCTTACAGATAAATCATCTACCAAAAGTAGCCCACCCTATAGCAGAAGATGCTTTCATAAAAATTAACAACATAAAAACAAACAATCTTAACTCAGTAAATTTAAAAATCCCCCTATCACAACTAATCTCCATTACAGGCGTTTCTGGCAGTGGTAAATCTTCACTGATAGAGAATACACTATTCCCTGCCCTATCAAATAGAATCATGCGTTCAAAGATTCCAGAGGGAGAGTATGAAAGTATTGAAGGAATAGAAAAAATCGATAAAGTAATCGGTATCGATCAATCCCCTATAGGCCGTACACCAAGATCAAATCCTGCTACCTACACTGGCCTATTCACTCCCATTCGAGATATATTTGCTCAAACGAAGGAAGCACAAGCCAGAGGATACAAATCGAACAGATTTAGTTTCAATGTAAAAGGTGGAAGATGCGAAAAATGTAAAGGTGATGGTCAACTAAAAATAGAGATGCAATTCCTCCCAGACATGTATATCACTTGCGACTCCTGTAATGGTTTAAGATACAATGAAGAAGCTCTACAAATAGACTATAAAGGCAAAAACATTGCAGATGTACTAAACATGACAGTAGAAGAAGCATTGAAGTTCTTTGAGAATATCCCTCTAATACAACGAAAATTGAAGATATTGAATGATGTAGGACTGGGATATATTGAACTTGGACAATCTGCTCTTACACTCTCTGGTGGAGAGTCACAGAGGATCAAACTTGCTAAAGAGCTTTCAAAGATGTCAACCGGTAGAACAATGTATATTTTAGACGAGCCTACTACAGGCCTCCACTATTATGACATCGATAATCTCTTAAAGATCCTTAGGAATTTAGTTGACAAGGGAAATACTGTTTTGGTTGTAGAACACAATCTTGATGTTGTTAAAAATTCTGATTGGATAATAGATTTAGGACCGGATGGTGGTGAAAGAGGTGGAAACATCGTAGTACAAGGTGATTTAAACCATATATTACAATCAAAAGATAGTTATACAGCAAAATATCTTAAAGAATATATAGAAGAATCACAAAAGATCACGAACTAGGAGTGAAACGATTGGCAGGTTTCTCTCATCCCTGCGTTACCAATCTACAAAGAGTCCTAGTTCAAATTTTTATATACAAACAAGAATACACTCCCATACTAAGAAAAATAGCTCCTCTTTTCGGAACTGACTAAACTTACACATCAGTGAGATCACGAAAATATAACAGAAGACTTAAATACACAACAAGAAGATTTCGCTATGTTTCATTAATAGGCTTTTGCGAAAACCCATTCATTGCTTGATTCTCTACCACAGTATACACATTTACCAATTTTACCTTTCCCATCATCTTTTAAACACCTTGTAGAAGCCTTTGTCTCATATTTAATACTATCTTCACACTCTTGGCACTCACACCAGTTAGCTAATACAAAACCTCCCTCATTTTCAAAAACAGATTTCATTTCATCAAAGCTCTCCACTCTATGGGTTTGTGATACAAGATTTTGTTTTGAGTTTTCTAGTAAAGAATTTTGAATCTGATCCAATATATTTTTAATCTCATAACAGATAGATTCGAGTTTTACCGATTTCTTTTCTCCAGTATCTCTTCGAACTACAACTGCATTATTCTCCTGAATATCTCTTTCCCCTATTTCAATTCTTACAGGAACACCTTTCTTCTCCCATTCATTGAATTTGAATCCTGGAGATACAAAATCACGATCATCTAATTCAACTTCCGCTATTTCTTTCTTGAGATCCTCTACAACCTTAGATACAACACCTAGAACCCTTTCTTTGTTCTGATCTGTGAAGATTGGTATAAAAACAACCTTAACAGGAGCAATATTAGGTGGTAAAACGAGACCGTTGTCATCAGAATGAGTCATAATCAAAGCTCCCATCATTCTAGTACTTACTCCCCAGCTTGTTTGCCAAGGTAATTTTGTTTCTCCATCTTTGTCTGTAAATTGAATACCAAAAGCCTTAGCAAAATTCTGTCCTAGATCATGGGATGTACCGAACTGTAAAGCTTTACCATCTTGCATCATAGCTTCAACTCCATATGTATTTAAAGCCCCTGCAAACTTCTCAGAGTCTGATTTTCTACCGAAATATGTCTCAATGCCTAAATACTCCCTTGCGAATGTTACATACATATCTAGACGATCTAGAACCTCCTTCTCTGATTCCTCATGTGTTTGGTGAACTGTATGACCCTCTTGCCACAAAAATTCTGTTGTACGAAGGAAAGGCCTCGTTCTTCTCTCCCATCTAACAATATTTGCCCATTGATTTATCTTTAAAGGCAAATCTCTCCAAGAAGATACCCATCTTGAAAAAGTATCATACATTATTGTTTCAGAAGTTGGCCTTACAACAAGCTCGTCTTCTAACTTTGAAGTCTCATCAACCTCCACGCCATCTCCAGCTTCATTCTCTTTCAATCTGTAATGGGTAACAATTGCACACTCCTTTGCAAAACCTTTTACATGACTAGCTTCTTTGGAAAAAAATGACTTAGGTATGAAAAGAGGGAAATATGCATTCTTAGCACCACTCTCTTTGATCATACTATCTAAATTCTTTTGAATATTCTCCCATATTGCATAGCCGTAAGGCTTAATGACCATACAACCACGAACAGAGGAGTTCTCAGCAAGCTCTGCTCTGTCTAATACATCTAAATACCATTGAGAATAGTCTTCTTTTCTTGGAGTTATACCTTTGTTTGCCATATCGCCTATTCTACACTATTTAGCCTACAAAATTAAGCCGTTTTCTAGAAATCTTTCTCTAATTTCGATCTCCTGTTTTGAATCTTCCCCTCTTCTCTTTGCTCTTTCATCCTTCCCAAGAAAAGAGTTCCTACTTCAGTTATCTTACTCCAAAAGAATCCTAAGAACATTAAAATACCACCAACAACAATTATTCCTCTAGAATCATCAAACAAACCCGAATCAGGCAGAGTCTCACTTCCACTCCCCTGTCCAGAATGCAGAGTCTCACTTCCACTCCCCTGTCCAGAATTTGGGTTAGTAGCAGATGTTAATGTATATACACCTGTTCCCTTGCTTGTTACATTTGGATCTACACTTGTGAATGTGAATGTAGAAGAACCACTTGCTGCTGTTGATTTGAAATACAAGGTTGCAATGACTCCATTGTAATCATCTCCTTCTTCATGTTGTGTAGAAAAACACTCAATATTTACAGTCCCAGTGCCCGGAGTCACTTGGAAACTACTACACCTAGAAGCACCTGTTCCGCTTAAGTATTGAACGTCACCAGAGAAAGCTAAGTTAATATCTACACCTACAAATTCATCACTACCACTATTTACATATACCGATATTGCTGTAGTGTCAGAATATATGAAGCCACTTGCTGGGCTTAAACTAATTGATGTGTAGTCGGCACTTGCAGGTTTCGAGAACAAAGGAAAAAACATTGAAACAACAAAGACTACTGCAGTTATTTTTCTTAGGCAGTTCATATGGTATATGAATATAAAATTACCTTCTAAATATATTGCAACATCTGTAATTATTTGTCAATGAATATTTGTATATACTTTACATTGTATATTTACTTTGATACTCTAGAATATATAGAGATAAATTTTTAAGTTTCATTTATGGAATTACATAAGAAATTTCTAATGGGAGCTTTCTTAGGAGTAGCTTCTTTTGGTTTGTATGCAAGTGATGCATATGCAAAGGTGGATATTGAGTTAGAGGACAACAAGGAAGAGAAGAGTGTTATGGTATATATCGACTCTAAGAATAGCTATATTGATGGCGTTAATATGGATATCGTATTTAGTGAGGGTGTTACCATATCTAATGTTGTACATTCCGAAGAGGTTTGTTCTTTAGGTAAGAGTAATGATATCAAGAGTGAGAAGATATCTTTCGAGTGTTTCAATGATTCCAATACTGAGATGGGCGGTATGTTTGCTACATTTGACTATACTACAGAAAATGATGATTACTTTTTCTATGTAGATCAGAATACTTTGGATATTGGTACATTACCTTTGGGTGTTGTAACTGATATTAACAAGCCTGTTTTAGATGATACAAGTGAAGTAGCTGAGGTTGAAGAGACAGCAGAGGAAGTTGAGCTCAGTACATTAGAGAAGGTTAGAGATTTCTTAACAGACAATTCTTTGTATGTATTAGCAGGGGTCATATTCTTAATTTCTGGTGTTGTAGCAATTGTTGGTCTTTCTTCAAAGGATAGCTCTACTGAGTAAGAGGAATAATATATGGATTTAAGCAGGGGGCATACGCTCCCTGTTTTTGAATTCATACAAGTAGAAGAATGATACATAGTTATTTTCCCCAAGCTCATAGGTCACTACAGGGGTTCATAGCTACTGATTTCTGCTACACTCTAGAGCTATGTAAAACAAAACCGAGGTGTTACCCTCGGTTTTAAATCTATATTACTATTCTCTTACTTAGGGAATAGTTTTGAGTAGAAGCTAGGAGTTGTAGTTCCTGATACTACACCTGTGTAGTATATTGCAGCTCTACCTGCACCACCAGCACCTGCTTGTCTACCTCTACCATCAATACCACCACCGATCAAAACCTTCTCAACTCCCAGAGTAACATTTTCTCCTACCAACTTAACAGAACCACCTGAACCTGAACCCGAATCAGAAGAGCAATAGGAAGGTGCTCCACTACCTCCTGACATTGTCCAGTTGGCACCATTTGCACCCTTTGATGTTAAGGAGCCATTTACATTAATATCTTTAGCAAGAATAAATACCATTCCACCTCCATTCGCAGCTTTGGAAGAGTAGTTATACCTACAATCTCCGGCACCACTATTAGAAGAACCCCCGGAACCCAAATATATCTTCGAGAGATCTGAGACTCCATATACAAAACCTGCGCCTGCAGCCTCTATTCTTGTAGCATACGAACCTCCGAAAGCCCCTATACCTGCACCGCCAAAATTAGCAGCACCATTACTTGCAGAACATGCGGACATTCCCTCTCCGCTATAATTACCTGCTTCACCACCTCTAAACCCATCTCCTGCTACATTTATACTTCCATTAATATTAACAGCTCCACTTGCTTTAAATACCAAGATTCCACCTGTCTTACCATTCCAACTCTTAACTCCCAATGTCTTACCAGAAGAAATTGTTACATCAGTAAATTGAGGAATTCTCTGCATTACAACAATCTGAGAACCACAATCTGTACCCAAACCTGCATCAGACTTTTCAGCAGATCCATAGTACTTAGTCTTTGCAGTTGCAAACTTAATAGTTGCACCATCTACAGAAGCAACCTTCACAATCTCATGATTACCTGTATTTATTGTAGAGCTACCACCCTGTACATTAATTAACAAAACCTCATCCCCTGCCTTTATACATGTCCCAGGAGAAGCAGAAATAACTGCACTCTTACCATCAGAACCAAAAGAAGAAACATTGTAGCTTGGAGAATACCCTCCACTTGCACAGGATGATATTGGATCATCTAAATTCATGTTACCAGTTACAGAGAGAGCTCCATCAATACCTGTACCCCAGTTGTAATTTACAAGACCAAGAAGATCATCATCCCCACCTTCACCACCACCACCAGTTCCTCCTTTAAACTTCCTGTATGCATTTAACCACAAAGAGAAATCCATAATTGTAATAGCACCATCATCATTCAAATCAGAAACCTCTGTATATACCTGATTATTTACCTTGTAATCCCTATACCCTCTTAACCAAATACCAAAATCGGCTATTGTAATCTTGTTATCTGCATTCAAATCCGCCTTCTTCAAATCTTCAGGTAACTCTTCAGTATCTCCTGCCTGACTTCTTGTATCAAAAACTCCTGATCCTTCCAAAACATAGAAAACTATCAAAGGGGTAAGAAGAAAGAAAGCAAATAGCCCTATTATTAGCTTCCCTTTGTTATTTATTCTCATACAAAAGATAATAAAAAGTTATACTTTTACACATAAGAATACTTTACATATATGTATGAACTGTGTCAAGAAATACCCTTTAACAAATATTCATTATCTAGTAGAATCGAGAGATGTTTGAAAAATTCTTAACAAAGCACAATCTTCCAAGGTATAGAGAGGACCAAATACTTAAAGCCTACTATCAGGATGCTATCTCCTCTTGGGATGACCTATCAACTTGGTCAAAAGATTTACGAGAGGATCTGAAAAAAGAGGTAGAATTTTCAACACTACAGAAGATTAAAGAACAGATTTCACAGAACGGTCAAACAATTAAGATTTTAGCTTATACAAAGGATAACAACCCTCTTGAAGCTGTTCTAATGAAAACTTCAAAAAGAAATAGCATCTGTGTAAGCTGTATGAGCGGTTGCCCTGTTGGTTGCAAATTCTGTGCTACAGGACAGATGGGCTTCAAGAAAAATCTAAATAGTCAAGAAATCATAGATCAAGTTATGTACTTTAAAAGAATTTTAAAGAAAGAAGACAAAGAGATTACAAATATTGTCTTCATGGGTATGGGTGAACCAATGTTAAATCTAGATAATGTTGTATCCGCAATTCGTGTATTAACAGATGAGAAGAAACTTGCATTAAGTCACAGAAGGATAACGGTATCTACAGCTGGATATCTTTCAGAGCTAAAAAGATTCTTGAATATGAATTTAGGTGTAAAGGTGGCAGTAAGTTTACATGCACCAAATCAAAAATTAAGAGAGAAGATCATGCCCATAGTTTCAAAACATAACAAATTGGATGATTTAATATCTCTCTTAATAGACTACCAGAAGAGAACAAACAAAAGAATTACATATGAGTACCTCTTGCTAAATGGTGTGAATGACAAACCAGAACATGCAAAAGAATTAGCAAAGTTGCTAAAGAATCAGATTGCTTTGGTAAATTTAATAAATTTCAATGAATCTGATGGTATACCATATACACCAAGCAACAATAAGGTTATTGATACATTCAAAAACATATTAGAGGTAAGAGATATTAACACTACATTAAGACATTCCTTTGGTGGAGATATTGATGCAGCTTGTGGTCAATTGGCAAAGAAATCGGGGTGATCCGACTTGAACGGACGACCTCTACATCCCGAATGTAGCGTTCTAGCCAACTGAACTACACCCCGTAC
>CAZLAH010000011.1:4114-16933 GCA_964557565.1 uncultured Candidatus Saccharibacteria bacterium | reverse complement strand
TAGCAGTGAGAGCATCAGCAGTACAGAGGTTCTCAGGATCAGTTTTAGAGTACCCCGTAGGACAAGTAGAAGTACAAGTACCGCTACAGCTATTGTCGCAGGGACAGGTGATTGGTTTCCTACAAGTGTCACAGCTTTCACAATTACAATCTCTACATGTTCCCTGTCTGTCTCGACATACTAGCTCGGAGCCTTCATATTCACATCCATGGTATGTGCAAGTATAGTAGCGATACCCACAACATGTACAATTACAAGAATAATAGCTGTAACACACTTCTTGTGCATATGTAGAATCTGAGTAAAAAAGAGAAAGTGAAAATCCGATTGCTACTACAATTAATACTTTTGTAAAATTTCTCATAGATAGGCAGTAAATATATTTACTGAGATACATATTAAATGACATAGAAATCAATAGCAAGACCCTGTAAATTAATTAAAGAATGATATACTCTTTTGTTATGGAATTAAATCTTTCTTCAAAACAATCAGATATTCTAGATTGTATATATGGATGGTATAAAAAACCTGCCAATCAATATCTAACTTTAGGAGGATATGCTGGTACCGGTAAAACTACCCTACTTGGATATCTAAGTGAAATATTAAGAAAGGAGAAAAAAGATCTCAAAATAGCATACTGCTCATACACAGGAAAAGCATCAGTAATATTGAAGCGTAAATTAAATGATACCAAGTCTCTTAAAGCAAATGATTATGTTGGAACTATTCACAGACTAATTTACAAAGCCATTGTAGATGATAATGACAATATAATTGGTTGGGAGAAGAATGATGTTGAGAAATTTGATTATGATCTAATTGTTCTAGATGAAGCCTCCATGGTTTCTGAAGATATATGGTATGACCTACTCTCTTTCAAAAGACCAATACTAGCAGTAGGTGATCATGGCCAACTACCTCCTATTGAAGGTAAGTTCAATTTAATGGAAAAGCCATTGTTAAGATTAGAGGAAATTTACAGACAGGAAAGAGACAATCCCATCATCAAAGTGTCTGAGATAGCTAGAAAGTATGGAGATATTCCTTTCCTAGAGTTTGGTAAAGGAGTTAAGAAGCTCTCAAAGAAAGATGAAGATACTCAAGAGTTTGTGACAGATATGTTCTCTTCATTTAACAATGAATGTATGGTTCTAACTGGTTATAACTCTACAAGAATCAAACTAAACAGTGGAATTAGGCAATTACTTGGTTTTGAAAGCAAAGAGCCCGAACCAAATGACAGAGTCATATGTTTAAAAAACAATGCTCAGGAGAGTATTTTTAATGGTATGACAGGTACAATCCTTTCAATATCCAAATGTAAACTAGATACCTTTGAGGTATATGATGTGGAGATTGAGTTTGATGGTGAGGATACAATTTTCTTTGGGAATATGTCTGTAGATCAATTTGGGAAAAAAGAAATATCAAATGCTAGACATGGAGTGAATTTAATCGATTTTGGATATGCATTAACAGTACACAAGGCTCAAGGTAGTCAAGCAAAGAAGGTTGTTGTGTTTGAAGAGAGGTTCCCAAATATGTCTGATGATCTTTGGAGGAGGTGGTTGTATACAGCTGTTACAAGAGCAGAGAAAGAGCTATATATTATTGGGTAGGTATTTGAGATATAATCAACTATGATTATTAAAACTCCGAAAGAAGAAAAATTGTTTAGAGAAGCAGCTGAAATTTCAGTTGAGATACTTGAAGAATTAGGAGGGATGATTCGTGAGGGTGTTACACCTTTAGAAGTTGATTTCCAAGCAGGATTTCTTTGTAAGAAGTATGGTGTACAAGCTGCATTCAAAAGAGTAGATGGTTACAATTTCAATAGTTGTATTTCTGTAAATGATGTTGCAGTCCATGGTATTCCAAAAGATATTCCTTTTAAGGAGGGTGATTTCGTTTCAATTGATTTCGGAATAATACATAAGGGTATATATACCGATCATTGTTGGACATGGAGTGTCGGAGAACCAAGTGAAGAGAAGAAGAAATTGATTGAGGCGGGTAGGAAGGCTGTAGAGAACGCGGTTAGTAAAGCTGTTGTAGGGAACAGAACAGGAGATTTGGGTTTTGAAATGGAGAGAGAGGCACAGAGGAATGGATTTAAGACATTAAGTTTGTTTGTAGGGCACGGTATTGGGAAGACTCTGCATGATGATCCTGAGATTCCTGCATTTGGGGAGAAAGGTAAAGGGGCTCTCTTAGTAGATGGTATGGTTATATGTGTGGAGTGTCAGGTAGTAGATGATGAGGATGATGTAGTAATAGATGTGGATGGTTGGTCTGCAAGGACTGTTAATGGTGGTAATAGCGTTATGTTTGAATATATGGTTATTGTCAGAAAGGACTCCCCTACTGTATTAACTGATACTTTTGCCTGGAGCACAATTGCTTAATAATATCCCAAAATGGTATAATATACTATAGGTTTAATGCCTATATATTCTTTACTGTTTTCATACATAAAGAATACTGCTCATTAAAAAGGCCTATTTACTCTCCTTGTTAATATCAACATTTAGAGATTTATACATATAGATCTTTGTATGTTGATATTAACCATTCAAACAAATTGAAAAAAAGGAGAAACAAACATGTTTAAAAGTATAGCTTCATTTGCAATTGCATTTTTTTCAGTTGCTACTGTTTTGGGACCAAAAGACCCAGCAGGAAGTTATATTCTTGTCAGATATACCCCAACTGGGTATGTCGGAGGACAAGAAATTCGCACAGACTTGGTCTTCAATGATCAGGTTGTCTGCACTTGGAATCTTGGACAAACCCAGCCTTGGGACAGAGGAGAGAACTATCTCTACTTTATCCCTTCTGAGGATAATTGTCCCGGATTAGATCCAAGAAACTTTGTCCAATGGAATGTTCTCAAGAATTCCGGAGAAGTCTTTTTCAAAACCGAAAAGGTTTTGGAAATTCCAGTTTGGACAAGAGATGGAGCAGGAAAATATTCCCTACTCCAACAATAGGCCTTTGAAGGGGTCATTCATTAGCACACGCTAAAGTTTGACTCCTTCTAAACCTTTTCTTGATTGATATGATAAAATGGTAGAACTAAACTTAACCTACCTGATTATGAATGAATCAAGAATATATGACATTGCCATAGTTGGATCAGGTCCAGCTGGCTACTCTGCAAGTATATATGCAAGTAGATACAAACTTTCAAATATTGTTTTTGGTAAATTAGCTGGAGGAACTATTACTGAAGCACACAAAGTGTGTAACTATCCTGGTCTAAGCGATGTATCTGGATTAGAACTAGGAATGAAATTCCATGAACAAGCAAGAGAACAAGGTGCTGAAACATCTACTGAAAGTATTGTTGATATTAAAAAGGAAGGTGAACTGTTTAAGCTATTTACAGATTTAAACAAAGAATATCTAGCCAAAACAGTTATACTTGCTACTGGTACAGATAGAAATAAATTAGCTATACCAAAGGAAGATGAATATGTTGGTAAGGGTCTTTCATACTGTGCTACATGTGATGCTATGTTCTACAAAGAGAAAGTTGTTGGTGTTGTTGGAGGAAGTAATGCTGCAACTATGGCGGCTACTATGCTTTCGGATATTGCTAAACAGGTATACATCATATACAGAGGAACAGAATTAAGAGGAGAACCAGCATGGGTTGAGCAGGTTATGTCTAAAGAGAATGTAACGATAGTTTTTCAGACAGTAATTACAGGTTTAGAAGGAGAGCCTAAACTTCAGAGAGTTAAGCTATCTAAACCTTTTAATGGTAGCGATACTATTGAGTTAGATGGTTTGTTTGTAGAGATTGGTTCTGAGCCAAATATTGTTTTACCTGTAAAATTAGGATTGGAATTAGACAAGCAAAACTATATTGTTGTTGATGAAAATCAAGAAACTAGCATGGAAGGTATTTGGGCTGCTGGAGATTGTACTACTAACTCAAACAAGTTTAAGCAGGTTGTTACTGCGGTCTCAGAAGGTGGAATTGCTGCAAACTCAATATATGTATACTTGAAAGAGAAAAAGGTTTAATTATCTTTTTCTTGATCTGCTTTAAATTGATACCACTCTTCCAGGTAGTTTGAACTAGACCAAACTTTTGGATCTCCAACATTGTACTCTACTCTACCTCCATATTTTTCTACTACTTCTACCTCTGGTACTTTTTTAGCTTCATCTCTATCTCCACCCTTTGTAAATATATGAGGTTTAACTATCTCTAATGCTTCACAGCTGTCATATTTTGTTGGATGATCATATATGACTACATAGTCAACATCTCTTAAGTTGTCTATGATGTATGCTCTGTCTTTTGCTGGTATGAATGGTTTACCTTTTTTAGTAATACATTGATTGTCTCCATTTAAGACTACTACCAATATATCTCCAAATTTCTTTGATTCTCTAATACATGAGATGTGCCCTGGATGTATTGGGTCAAAGAAACCAGAAGTGCAAACTATTGTTTTATTTCCTATGTTATTTCTTGTTTTTTCGAATTCTTTGTAATCTATGACCATGTATATAGTTTGATATGTTATTTATATATACTACATGTTGTATGTACCATTAGTCAAAAGATGAAGATTTTTGAACCGATATAATGAATAAGCAGACCTGTAGTAGTTAATTATTCCACCTCTTTCCTTTAAACAACAACAATAACTCTAATTCTCATACTCTATGGGCTGTTGACCATATACCACCTGTTGGGATATCTTGAATCACAACATACAATATATTGTGTTTATGCATATGAAGTGTCCATTTTGTGAGTGTGAGGCAACTAAGGTTGTAGATAAGAGAGACAACAGAGACGATAGTTCTACAAGAAGAAGAAGACAGTGCTTACGATGTGGAAAAAGATACACCACATACGAGAGAATTGAGAATATAGATGTAAGTATTCTTAAGAAAGATGGCTCTTTAGAAAAATTTGATCAACAAAAAATAATTAAAGGAATTAAGAAAGCTGTTGATGAACATAAAATATCTTTAGAGGATATAGAGGCTTTTGCAGAAGAGATTGAAAAGCAAGTAATAAATAGTGAAGAACCAATTACCTCTAAAGAAATAGGTTTGAAGATATTGGAATGGTTAAGAGGCAAAGATCCTATGGCGTACATACGATTTGCATCTGTATACAAGGGGTTTAAGGGCTTGGAAGAAATTAAGGATGAGATTAAAAATCTAGAAAACATTTAAATTATTACAGTGATCCACATGGCTGCCCAGAAAAGTGCCAAATTGTTTAAAGTTAAGAAGAGAGATGGTCGTTTAGTAAATTTTGATAAAGAAAGAATAGTAACAGGTATATTTAAGGCTGCAGAGAGTGTTGGAGGCAAGGATAGAAAAAGGGCAGAAGAGATAACTGATGAAGTAGTTTCTAGATTAAAAAAGAAATATGAAGGTAAAGAGTTTGTAAAAAGTCAGGATATTGCTGATATGGTTTCTCAAGTACTTTTAGATATGGGTCACGGAAAAACTTCCATAGCTTTTGGTTTGTTCGTTGATCTTAAGAACCAAGTGATGAATATAAAATCTTTGGTAGATGCAAATACTTTAGTTAAAGACTATATAGACAAGCTCGATTGGCAGGTTAATGAGAATAGCAATATGGCATATTCTTGGCAGGGTCTCAATAATTATATCTCTTCTACTATTCAAGCAAATTACTGGTTACACAGTATATATCCAAAAGAGATATCTAATGCTAACATAAATAAAGATTTCCATATTCATGATTTGGGAATGTTAGCTACATATTGTTGTGGGTGGAGTTTAGAAGATCTTCTTTTAAAAGGTTTTACAGGTGTTAAAGGTAAGGTGTCTTCTGGTCCTGCGAAGCATTTTAGTGCTGCATTAGGGCAATGTGTAAACTTTTTCTATACTCTTCAGCATGAGGCAGCAGGAGCTCAGGCATTTTCAAGTTTTGATACGTTTCTAGCTCCATTCATTAGGTATGATAATTTGTCATACAAAGAAGTTAAGCAGAAGATGCAGGAATTCATATACAATATGAATGTTCCAACAAGGGTTGGGTGTCAAACACCTTTTACAAATATCACATTGGATTTGATTCCTTCCGGTATACTTGCAGATCAAGGTGTGATTATAGGGGGTAAGATACAGAAAGAAAAGTACAAAGATTTTCAAAAAGAGATGGATATGATTAATAGGGCTTTCTGCGAAATTATGATGGAGGGAGATTCTCAAGGGCGTTTATTCTCCTACCCTATTCCTACTTATAATTTAACAAAAGATTTTGATTGGGATAAGAAGGAATACAAATTGATATGGGAGATGACAGCAAAGTATGGTATTCCATATTTTTCTAACTTCATTAATTCCGATATGAGTCCTGATGATGCTAGAAGTATGTGTTGTAGATTGAGACTAGATAATCGAGAATTAAGAAAGAGAGGTGGTGGTTTGTTTGGTGCAAATCCTCTTACTGGAAGTATCGGAGTAGTAACTATTAATCTTCCAAGAATAGGTTATGAGGCAAAGAACAAAAGGGATTATTTCTCAAGATTAAACAAGATGATGGATCTTGCTAAAAAGAGTTTGATGATTAAGAGAAAGTTTATTGAAAAATATATGGATGTTGGTTTGTATCCATATTCTCGTTTCTATCTTGCAGATATCAAGAAGAGGTTTGGTGAATATTACAAGAACCATTTCAATACTATTGGTATATTGGGTATGAATGAATCTATGATGAACTTCTTCAAAGATGAAAGTAAAGGGATAACTTCTGAGGAGGGAAGAGAGTTTGCATTGGAAATAATGGATCATATGAGGGAGAAATTAATGAAATATCAGGAAGAAACAAATCAGCTGTTTAATTTAGAAGCAACACCAGGTGAAGGTGCTACTTACAAATTTGCAAAGGCAGATAAGAAAAAGTTTGGTGATGGTGTATTCACAGCTGCTAATGTTGGCTTTCATAAAGATAGTCCTCCATATTACACTAATAGCACACAATTACCAGTTGGATTGACAGAAGATGTATTTGAAGCTTTGGATTTACAAGATGATTTCCAATGTAAATATACTGGAGGAACAGTATTTCATATATATCTAGGAGAGAGAGTGAAATCTGCAGAGGCTACCAAGAATCTAGTTAGAAAGATAGCAGAGAATTATACATTACCTTACTTCTCAATAACTCCAACGTTTAGTGTGTGCCCTATTCATGGATATATTTCTGGAGAGCATAAGTATTGCCCTGTTTGTGATGCTGAAAGAGGTTACAAGGATGGTATGCCTTTTTCAGAGGAATAATATATAAATAATTTTATTATTTACTCTTATGAGAAAAGTAAAAAGACAAAGGTGTGAGGTATATTCTAGAGTGGTTGGCTATATTCGTCCTATCTCTCAATGGAATATCGGGAAACAAGCGGAATGGGATGATCGAAAAATGTTTAAGGTTGCATGTTCATCATGTTAAGAATTGGTGGACTTGAGAAATCGTCTCTCTTAGACTATCCAGACAAGATATCTGCAATAATTTTTACATATGGTTGTAATCTTAAGTGTCCATATTGTCACAATCCAGAGTTAGTGATTGAAGCTTTTGATGAAAGAAGAGAGATTACACAGAAGTATCTATTAGAATTTCTCAAAGCAAGGGTTGGAAAACTAGATGCCGTTGTTATAACAGGAGGAGAACCTCTACTAAACAATGATATTGTAGAATTAATTCGTAAGATTAAGGATTTAGGATATCTTGTAAAGTTGGATACAAATGGGTTCTTCCCAGAAAGATTGGAAAAAATAATAAGAGAAGGAATCATTGACTATATCGCAATGGATGTGAAATATCCAAAGAGTCAGTATATAAAGGGATCTGGTAAAAAAAATGCGTTAGAAAAGATAACAAAAAGTATAGATTTAATAATGAACTCAGGAATAGATTATGAATTTAGAACAACATATGTAAAAGGTATACATGATCTTAAGGCTGTAGAAGGTATAGGCAAAATGATAGAAGGATGTAAAAGGTATTACATTCAGAACTTTAGAGATGGAAAAACAATAAATCCTTCTTTGACCTCAGAGAACTCTTTCTCAAATGAAGAACTCAAGAAGATGAAAACATTACTAAAGAACTACATTAAACATGTACATATTAGATAGTAGGACTCTCTAGTACACTCACAACTTTTCCGTTCAAGATACTATCAGTCTTTCTATCTAGATATATAGGTTGATTGGATGGGTTACTAGATTCGGGATAGAGAATTACCATGTCTTTATTCTTTTGATACTTTTTTACTGTTGCGCAGTTATCAATAACTGCAACCACAATATCTCCATTTTCTATGACGCTATCCTTTTGAACAATTAGGTATGAACCTTCTCTTAAGTATCTACCCCCTATCCTTGCTAGATCCATGGAATCGCCTTTGACAATGAGAGAGAATAACTCTTTCTTTTTTCCAACAATATTTTGATCGACCTTTAATACACCTAAATTTTCTTCCTCTGCAGAAACCAATGGAATTCCAGCATTTGCATAACCAAGTATTGGAATCCCTACTAGATAGTCATATACAATTTGATCATCCTCCTCTATCATATGTATACCCCTAGCCTCACCAGTTCTCAATATATACCCCTTTTTTTCTAAAGCGATTAAATGGTTAACTACTCCTCTCTTAGTAGAAATACCTAGATCCTGCTGAAGTTCTGTGAGGGATGGTGCGTATCCTTTTCTTAAAAAGCAGTTCTTTATTACTCTTAGAACAGCTTCTTGCTTAGCAGTCAGTATACTATCCATAGTTAAGTGTATTCAATTTAGATATATACTAAGTATACCCCAGCTGGAATTATTCTCAACTACCCATAGTGATGCTACTTGCCAAAGATCTCCCTTGATACTATACTAAGGTATATAAATTTATCTAAAAACAGTATGGCAGAAGAGAAGAAAGCCAAAAAGGTTTTTACATTAAACGAGATTAAATTCAACGAGGCAAACAAGGTAATGGCAGTCCTCTCTTGTATTCCTCTCATTGGTTTAATCCTTTTGTTTGTAGAAAAAGATGATTCTTTTGTAAGATATCATGGTGCTCAATTTACATTAGTAGGTGTTTTACAATTCTTTAGCTGGGTTCCAGTTATTGGTTGGTTAATGGCTCCACTTACAGTAGTTTTGATGATCGTTGGTATGTTGAAAACATACAAAGGTGAGAGATTTGATGTACCTGTTCTTTCAGACTTAGGTTTGAAACTAATGGCTGCAATTTAATAAAAATTGTTATTAGGAAAAAGGGGAGGTTTTACTCCCCTTTTTTTATTTATTGTGATAGAATAATTTGTCATTCTAACGGGGAGTAGTTCAGTTGGCTAGAACGCTGCGTTTGGGACGCAGAGGCCGCAGGTTCAAGTCCTGTCTCCCCGACCACTTTTCTTTAGATTGCTACTCAAATTTCAAGTGCTTAAAATCTTTTTTTTCACTCAGCTCTTTTTGAACTTTGGAGATCTGCTTTTTCCCAAAAGTGTAAAGATATTGTTTTGTTGATTTGTTGTAGACTAAGCCTGCATATATGTCCAAAACTTCATTCTTATAGTGTCCGTGTGGAACTGAGGGCCAATTATCTGCATCTGTTTTATGAAAAACCCACTGTTTATTTGATGAAGTTAATCTTACCTTTTTTACAATTTCAAACCCTTCAGAAGTGATTCTATCTTCCGGTGGTACAATAATACGAACCAAACCTGAGTGTTCAACTAAGTACTTAACAGTTGAATCTACTGTTGAATATAGATCTGGACGATCTGTATTAAAAACGAAATCTTTGTTTTCTTCAAAGTTTGAATATTGGAAATCAATAACATAAGGTGCTAATTTTTCTAATATTCTGTATTGATCTTCTTTGACATTTGGTATATTCCACCAAGCAAGGATAAGTTTAGGGAGAATAATTTTAGTAGATAGATTTTCGACTTCTGTTTTTACTACTATCTGAATAGAATCATCTATCTGTGGTAATCGCTCAATACTGACTATTTTGTAGTAATTATCCATACACCAAGTATAACATCTTGTCGTGTATGGTTTATATGCAATACTTATTCAAGAAGTTCGCGTAATACTCAATAGGACCCAATATTGGCCACCGATCCAATTTTGTGACAACGTCAGTTATAGTGGATTTCCTTTTATGCTTTCACCTTGTTTGCAACTATCATAGCATCTCTTAACTGTGCTGAAAGATCTGACATACCACCAGGACTATGAGGAATAAGGATAGTATTAGTCTTAGAGTTCTCTCCAATATCCTTAATGGTATCAAAATACTGAGTTAGTAATACCAAATTCATAACATCCTGTGCAGATGTACCATCTACACTATCCTGAAATGTCTCTACTGATTCCCTTAACCCTTCAATTATTGCCTTCCTCTGATCTGCTACACCCTTTCCTTGTAAAGCCTTAGACTCTGCTTCTGCCTCTGCAGCCTTAACCTTCAATATCTTCTCTGCTTCTCCCTTCTCATTTGCTGCTACTCTCATCCTCTGTGCAGCATTAATCTCATTCATAGCTTCCTTTACCTTAGAATCAGGCTCAATGTCAGTAACTAAAGTATTAACAATATTAAAACCAAAATTAACCATAGTTTCATTTAGTTCATCCTTAACAGCAATAGCTATCTCATCCTTTTTCTCAAAAAGTTCGTCTACAGTTATTTTAGGAACTCTAGCTCTAACTACATCAAAAACATACGAATTTATCTGGACCATTGGATTGTTTAATTTGTAAAAAGCGTCGTACACTTTCTCAGGTATAACTGCATACTGTACAGAGACGAGCACATTTACAAAAACATCATCTTTAGTTTTTGTTTCTGCTTTTACATCTAACTGTTGAATACGAAGAGAAACTCTACCAGAGACTTTTTCAAACAATGGGATCTTAACATTTAATCCAGAAGTACATGTTCTAACAAATTTCCCAAACCTTTCTATTACTGCAACTTCTTGTTGTTCAACAGTAAACAAGGTACTAAAAAGTATTACAAGGGATATCACTACAATGATTATTAAAAGAAATATATCCATAGGTATACAGGTAAAAACTTATATACCTTATTATACCAACAAATTACTCCTTGCAACAATCAACTGCTTCTTTTACAAATGTACCTAATTTTTTCCAAAAATTGTTTTTCTTTTTTTTCTTTTCCATTATTTTTCTGTAGATAATATATTCATGTTAAGAGCCCAAAAAAGAGAGTAAAGACCGTATGCTTTTTCAAACATCTCGTACGCTTCTTTCTTATTACCCTTCTTAAGTTCCTTTGTACCGTATTCCATTATTCTATAGCTAGCTCCAAGTAAGTGCTTAGAAATACACCAGACCTCACCACCATATTTAGGAATTATTCTTTTAAGAAGCTCCACTCTCATTTGTCGAATCTCGTCAAGTATTTCGTAGAAGTTTTCATTTTCAGTTTTGGCTCCACTGAAGAATAGGTGCTCTTCTATTGAAATCAAATTCATAATAGCTATACTCAAATCCTCATCAGCTGAAAGATCTAATTTGTTATCTTTCTTCAATGAGTCGTATCTCTCAACTAGTTCTTCTACTTCTTGCATGTTTATATCTTTCTTCTTGTTTTTCTTCATCAACCTAGTAGCTTAAATTATATACAGTATTATATAGGAAATGAGTGTACAAAGCCATAAAGAGGTGACAGGGAATACAACTTTTTGATAGGGGAAAAGAACAGTACCCATCTTTTCTTTTGTGAGAAAATATAGCTTACTAAAAATATAAAACATGATTGAGCCGGCTACAGTTCCCAAAAGTATCTTGTCTATTCCCCATATACTATTTAATTCGTTTCCGGTAATACCTAGGAAATGGAAGGGAATGAATGTCATTCCGAAGAAAAGAAGAATAGAAAGTAATTCAGAAAGATACCATTTTATTTTGAATTTAGAAGATATTTTTTCTGCAGTCATTAAGGAAAAAGACGTTAAAATTCCCCCTATCCATACACTAGTAATTAAATCATCAATACCAAAGTAGCGAGAAAAACCTAATCCTGCTCCAACAGCTACTGTGCAAAGTGGACAAATAGCAAAGGTCTTAGTCGCAGATATAAGTGAAAGAAGGAATACTGCTAAAACAACACTTACGACATTCTTAATATGTTTTACTTTTTTTGTAGTAAACAATCCATAACCAACGAGGAGAAGAAGAAATGCAGGTATAGAGATGAGAAGGATTTCAGTATTTTGTTTTCCTTTTAGTATCTCATTACTTTCAATAATCCCATCTCCTGCAATTGCTTTTTCAATACTTTCTACTGTTGTTGGATATCCCACAGAACATTTTTTATTTATAACAACCATTGGGATTGAAGCTGTCTGTAGATTACAATCTCTTACATAATTTAGAAAAAGGTCTTGGTTCTCTTCTGAATCAGATATCTTTATATACTCAATTGTTATTTTCTCTTCTAAACTCTTCTCTAAGATATCTGTTTTTGCTTTTTCACAATATGGGCAACCTTCATCCCAAAAGAACATTACATTATTCTCTTCTGCAAACACAGTAGTTGGAATCAAGAAAAGAAGTAGAAAAAGGAATGATGTAAAGATTTTGTGAATTTTTGTCAATATGATATTTCATTGAAATTATCTAGCTAAGAGATATATTTTACCACAATGTTGCAGAAAATTTACAAAGATAATAGAATAATAATATATAAATTGAGACTAAAATAATATGGAATATGCAATATTAGGAGGAGTAGCCCTTTTAGCTGTAATTGTTATCTCTGTATACAACAA
>CAZLAH010000011.1:0-4014 GCA_964557565.1 uncultured Candidatus Saccharibacteria bacterium | reverse complement strand
TCAAGAAGGTTCTACAATGGTGCTGTAAGAGATTTCAACACTTTGATAGTTGTATTTCCACAGAATCTTTTAGCAGGTATCTTTGGTTTCAAGAAAGAACCTTTCTTTGAAGCATCTGACGAAGAAAAGAAAAACGTAGAAATTAAGTTTTAAGCTTAATATGAAAAAACTCTTTTTTCTAACATTTTTTGTTCTGTTTTGTTTAGGATCCTTTACTTCCAATATCTACGCTCAAGATAGTTTTACTACACAGGAGCAGATAACTCTGTTTAAAAGTAAGATAGAGCTTCAACAGAATACTGATATTAATGTGGTAGAAGAAATCTCATACTACTTTCCTTCACTCAAACATGGAATGATTAGGGAGATACCTACTGACTACAAAGTTCAAGCTGGATTAAAAAGACCAACAACAATAAAGTTGAACTCACTCTACTACTACGAAAAGAGTGTCCCTTCTTTTAAGTATGATATGTATGAGAGAAGTACAAGTAATGGATATACTATTTTTAAAATAGGTGATCCTGACATAACTATCTCTGGAGAATATGTCTTTGTAATAGATTACACTATTAAAAACATGATCAACTACTTTGATGATCATGATGAGTTGTATATCAATATAACTGGGAATGGTTGGGAAGTACCCATTAATCAAGCATATGCAGAGTTGAAGCTACCTGGTGAAATCACTGAGAAAGTCTGCTATTCAGGCCCACGAGGTGGTACAGAGAGTAATTGCTCGTTCCAAGACTTAGGAGAGAATGAATTGAAAGTATCGATGAATGGCTCTTTGGGTGTGTATGACGGGCTTACAGTAGCAGTAAAGATGCCAAAAGGTACTCTTGAGGATACAACTTCAAAGCAAACTGTAGCTATGATTTTAGCAAACATCGGTATCTTCTTACCTATTCCTGTCTTCATCTTTTTGTTCTCTGTTGTGAAGAACAAGGGTAAAAACAAAAAACTAACAGTTATACCTCACTATGATGCTCCAAAAGATATGTATCCTCTTTTAGCTGGATATATTTATAACAAAGGTTTAAATAACAAACATATTACTGCAGAATTGATAGATCTAGCGGTTGATGGATATGTAAAAATTAAGCAAGAAGAGAAGAACAAGTATAGTATTGTAAGGAATGATAGTAAAAAAGAAATCAAATTTGAAATAAGCAAGGAGCTTTTTGAGGGAATACTAAAAGAGAAGGACGAGGTTAGCATGAAAGATCTTAGTTCTGATTTTTACAAGACAGTAGCTTCTTTAAGAGTAAAATTAGATAAAGAAGTATATGAGAAAGAATATTTTGATAAAGCTAAAAGAAATCTAAAAGGACTATTCATTGCTCTTGGAGGTGTAGGTATCTTTATATCTCTTACAGTTTTAGCTCCACTTCTTGCTGAAATAGCAGCTACAGGATGGACAGTAGGAATTGTTCTTTCCTTTGTTGTAATGTTAATCCTTGGTTTTACTGTGGATATAAGGGCAAAGTTAGGTAATGAAATATATCATGAACTTCTAGGACTTAAGATGTATATAAATACTGCAGAGAAGCATAGAATTGATTTCCATAATGATCCTAAGAAATACATTGGTGTCTTTGAAAAACTTCTTCCATATGCAGTAATATTTGGTTTGGAGAAAAAATGGGCTAAAGAATTTGAAGATATATATCAAGAACCTCCTTCTTGGTATCAAGGTGACATCGATACCTTTAATACATATATGCTTGCAAATTCAATATCTAGAATTTCAACTAATGTACAATCTAAGTCTGTACCTCCTTCAAATAGCTCTGGTGGGTTCTCTTCAAGTTCATGGGGATCAGGTGGAAGTGGTTTTAGTGGAGGATCAAGTGGTGGTGGAGGCGGTGGCGGAGGCGGTGGAAGTTGGTAATACTACCACTTAACTGTATATCCTTTGATTAGAGTTCTGAGGTATGCATATCCGTAGAAAAGATAGTATTTCAATATATCTACAGGGAAATCCCTTGTATGCATGTATGTAACTTTTTGTCCTCCAAAACTTGTTTTAAAACTATCTACTCCTCTCCATGGATGCCTTTTCCCATTGTATCCCTCTGGTAACATACCACCGAATAGATCTAGAATCTCACAATTTAATTCCTTACCCAACTTAACAGCTTCCCAAAACAGTAAATATGGCATCCTAATATTCTTTTCTCTAAATTCTGAATCACTACCTGCTTGGTATATATGTATATATTTCCCAAAAACAGTACATTGCCAAATACTTACAGGAATATTTTTAAAGTAACCTACTATCATGAAAAAAGCATCATTCTCAATCTGCAATCTAAACTCATCAAAAAGTTCCACAATACCCTTTCCCACAAAACCTTTCTTTAATTCTGTTTGAGTATAGAAATTGGAAAAGGTATCAAACTGAGAGTCATCAGAAAAGACTTTTACAGAAACATTAGGATTCTTCAGTAATTTATTCAAATTATTTCTAGTAGAATCAGTCATATCATGCCTTAACTCTTCCTCACTCTTTTTTAAATCAAAATATTGGGATATAAGTGCATCTATATTCTGAATAGGGGCCTCGAATGACCTTACAGAGTCGTATACAGAGGTTAAACTCTCATTATTTCTTGTAAGAGGTGAAATTCTAAACATAAAGCAACCATTCTCTTTAGCTAATTCCCTACAAAAAGAAATAACTTCTTCCCATATCTCTTTCTCGTTTTCCATTAAAAGAGGTGAATGCTTGAATTCTAGAAATTTACCAAAAAGTTTCGTACTACCTAAAGAACCACTTAAAATACCTATCACTCTTTGATCTTTCATAATATAGTAACGAAACACTTCGTTAGAGATATTCTTGAGGTGATTAAATCTAAAGCTACTATTTAAAAATGAATAGTTAGGAAATGTTTTTGCATAATTATCCCATTCAAAATCACTTGTAGAAACTACAAATTCTAAATTTCTCATACTATCTTTTATTTATTAAAAATAGACATGGTTCTCGGTCCAAATTTGGTTTTTCACTTTTCCATTCCCCTACTCTTTTAGTAATGATTTTCTGATTCTCACCCATAATGTTGTATGCAATACAAAGCTTTGTATAACTATCACACACAGAAAGAATATCTTCCAGCATTGATTGGTTTCTGTAAGGAGGCTCCATAAATATTTGAGTCTGTCCTGTTTTGTAGCTTAGGTCTTCAAGAAATCGTATCTCCTTTTGTTTAGTATCCTTTTCTTTTGAAAGGTAACCATTAAAAGCAAAATTCTGACCATTTAAGCCTGAAGCCATGAGAGCAAGAAGAATTGAGGATGGTCCAACTAAAGGTATTACCTCTACTCCTAAGCTCTGAGCTTTGGATACAACTCTAAATCCAGGATCTGCGATAGAAGGTATACCCGCATCTGATATTAAACCGATATCTGATCCTGCTTGAATTGGTTCTAAAAGCTCTTCAATCTCAACATCTTTAGAATGTTCATCAAATTGCATTATGGTAATATCCTGAATCTTTCTCTCTAAAGGCAAATCTTTCAAAAATGCTCTAGTAGTTTTAGGTGTTTCTGATATGAAGAATTGTAATTTGGAAACTAAAGAAATATCTTTCTCTAAAAGAACTTCCTTCATGCTTACTTTACTTATCGGTGTAGGAACTAAATATAGTTTACCTTTTTGCATTAATATGTTCTTTCAAAATTATGATCAATATCCTCTATGTTTAATTTCCAAATTGCTGGTCTTCCATGAGGACAGCTATATGGATTATTGCACTTAGAGAGATCTTTGAAAAGAGAAAGCATTTCTTCATACGAAAGCTTCTGTCCAGCTCTTACACTTCCATGGCAAGCTATTGTAGCTAGAATATCATCTTTTCTTTTTTCAAGGTTCTTAGAAAGGTTCTCAATATTATCCTCTAATGAAAATACTTGCTCAAAAAGCTTTGAAAAATCTGTATCTACAAATTCTGCAGGGATTGTTTCAAGAAGAATTGAATCTTTTTGAATTTTGAAAACAAATCC
>CAZLAH010000010.1:7366-17044 GCA_964557565.1 uncultured Candidatus Saccharibacteria bacterium | reverse complement strand
GAATCGAACCCTCACTCTATTTCTAGAACGGGATTTTAAGTCCCGCGCGTCTGCCAGTTCCGCCATCCCGGCTTGGGTGTTGCTATTTTAGTCTAAAAAGAACAAATTTTCAATTGTACTTATAGTAAATCAAATTTCTGCTAAAAAGCCGTATAGTCGTTGTTATGAAAGGTATATCTTAGAAGCTAAGGTGACGATGGGACTCGAACCCATGGTAGTGGTTTTGCAGACCACGGCCTTAACCAACTTGGCTACGTCACCATTTAGTTCAATATATTCTTTATGGATATAACTTCTAATATAGTATCCATATTATTGTTTTTGATTGAACTACCGGTAATAATAGCAGTTTTATCTGATAATTCCAATTCACCGTATGTGTAGATACTTTCTATTGCTTTTGATATAGCTTCATCTCTGTCTTTTGGAAGTTCTTGAATATAGAAGGTTTTTACTCCTCTAAATAAATTGTTTTGTCTAATATCTTTTATTGATGTGCTTACTACGTATACTGGAATATTAGGTCTATGTCTTGTGATGCTGCCTATTGTTTTTTGAGAATCTGATAGAAGGACTATACTTTTTATATCAGTATTTTCAGATAGGTAACATACATCTTTTGCTATAGCATCTATATACTCGCCTGCTCCAGTATTTCCATATAAAGGAGATATTTGCATGACTTTCTCAGAACTAAGAGCTATTTTGTTCATATACTTTATAGCTTCTACAGGATGTTTACCGGTAGAAGTTTCTGCCGAAAGCATTACAGCATCTGTTCCATCCATGACTGCATTTGCTATGTCTGAGACTTCAGCTCTTGTTGGTCTAATGTTCTCTCTCATTGATTCAAGCATTTGTGTTGCAACGATAACAGGTTTCCCGACTACTCTGCATTTATATATCATTCTCTTTTGTAGGATAGGTATTTCTTCTAAAGGTGTTTCAACGCCTAAATCCCCTCTTGCTATCATGATTGCATCACTTTCATCTAGGATTTCTTCAAAGTTATCTAAACCTTCTTGGTTCTCAATTTTTGAAATAATCTTAATATTGGATTCTTGTAGTAAATGTTTTACAGCTAATACATCGTTTTTATTTCTAGCAAAAGATAAGCAGATATAGTCATATCCTATTTCTTTTGCATTAAGAATATCCTCTTTATCTTTTTCTGTTAATGTTGGGAAATTAAGGTTTAATGTTGGGATATTTACAGTTTTACCTGGTTTTAGTATTCCACCTTGTATTACTTTGCATATTATATCTTCTCCTTTTATTTCTTTTACTATTAACTGGATGTTTCCATCATCAAGGAGTATTTGGCTGTTTCTAACAATATTTTTATGTAGGTTTGGATATGTAACAGATATCCCTTTTGAAGAGTCTGAGGATATTGTTAGCGTGTCTTTTACTTCAATTTCTCGTTCTAAGTTTTGTACTCTAATCTTTGTACCTTGGGTATCTAATATTAAGGATATTCTTGGAGATATGCTTCTAATCTGTTCTGCAACTCTTTTCAGTTCTTCAAAATCTGCGAAGGAAGCATTGACTCTAGCTAGGGTCATACCGTTCTTGTACATCTCAGTGAGGATTTGAGTATCCCATGTAGAAGGACCAATAGTAGCAATTATCTTTGTTTTAGACAGTTTGTTCATATTTGGGCAGTTATGTATATTAGTAGTATACAAGATATTTTGTTTGTTTTGTATTTTAGTTTGGAAAATAGTATTCTAGTAGAGATATATAAAGTGTAAGTAATATATAATGAAAGAAGGAATTAAATCTTTTTTAGTATATATTTTAATTTCATATGTAGTGTTGGATTTATTGTCTTTGGGCATTAAGCTTCCAGGTAGTTCTTTGTATTTATTCCTAGTACTACTTGTTCTTGTTATCTCTATTTTAATGGTATGTCCTTTGCTAGGTTTCCTGACTGTTAAGTGTCAATTTCCTACATTTTTTTTGATGAGTACTATTCTTTTAGCAGGTTCTTTATATTTGCTTAAGTTATTTATGGTCGATTTTTACATAGAGGAGTTCATGTTTGGTAGTATGGAATTAGGTAGTATATATATTAAAGAATTTAGTGTGAACCCTTTGTTGTCTATAGCATTTGCTTCTGTTGGAATATCTTTCTTCGCTGGATTGTATAGGGAATTAGATGTTAATTAGTATATATAGTATAATGATGTTATGGAAAACAATTTAATGCAAGTAATGTTAATTTCTCAGATAGTCGTGTGTGTTCTTCTTACTGTGTCTATCCTTTTACAGAATAGAGCAGAAGGTTTGGGGAAAATGTTTGGTGGTGGTGGTGAAGTTTTCCGTACTAAAAGAGGCTTCGAAAAATTTCTTTTTTATTTCACAATATTTTTAATAGTTGTTCTTGTTGTTCTCTCTTTAGTGATATTAAAATATTCTTAGAAATATCATTTTCAAAGCATGACAAAAAAAACAATTCCTCAAGAAGATCAGGCTAAAGTTTCTACAATGAGAAGTGCATTGGATGAAATTGGAGTAAAGAAAAACTTAATTGTTAAGAGAAAGAAAAGATTTTCGTTAAGAGATTTTATTTGGGATTATCCGGTGAATTTTGTAAAACTTTTTAAGATGTTTATTCCTTTAAGCTATATTCTTTTGTTTCTTTTTATTGGTGGATTGCTTTCTTTGTTTTTACAATCAGGTTTGATAGAAAAAATTTTTAGTAATCAGAATAGTAAGAGATCTTTTGTTGAAGGATCTGTAGGGGCTATTTCTTCTTTCAATCCATTGTTTTTAACAAATAATTATGTAGATAGAGCTGTTGAGGAATTAGTATTTGATAGGTTTGTGTATATAGATAAGGATGGCAATCCAGTCCCAGGTATTGCAAAAGAATGGGTTGTTTCAGATGATAGGTTGCAGTATGAGTTTACAATAAGAAAAGATAAATATTGGCATACTGGGGAAGGTGTTTCTCTTGATGATATTGTTTTCACTTTTGAAACAGTAATTTCTCTTAAAAAGGATTATGGTTATGATTCGGTTGGTGCTGCTTTGACAGATATGAAGATAGAGAGGATTAACGATGAGAAAGTAAGATTTATACTTTCAGAGGTTACTCCATCATTTTGGGAAGCTATATCTATAGCAATCGTTCCAAAGGCTAGATTGGAAAATGTTAGATTAGATGAATTGCCTTTTGATATGTTTGCTAAATATCCGATAGGGAGTGGTAAGTTTAAGATAACAAGAACGGATCAAAATGCTGTGTATTTAAAGGATAGTGAATATGATGAGTATGATATGCAAATAGAAGAGATTGTATTGAAGATATATCCTGACAAGGAAAGTTTGGAAACAGCATATAGGATTGGTTCTTTAGATGGTCTTGGTGGTTGGGACAAAGAACTTTTCAGCTTCATGGCAGAATATGGCAATGTAATTGAGTATCAAAAAAGGGAAAATTTTAGAATGAAGACTATCTTTTTTAATACAAGGAAGGACTCATTGAAAAACAAAGATATGAGAATAGCTTTAAGCTATTTGTTGGATAAGGAGTCTTTTTTAAATATTTCTAAAGTGAATGGCTTTTTGTTGAATGGTATGTATTCTGAGAATACTTGGGCTTTTAATAGTGGTCTCGAATATATTACATACAATCCTGAGAAAGCAGTTCCTCTTCTTAGTTCTTTGGGTTATACAAAGAATATAGAGAGTGGATATTTTGAGAGTAAGAATAAAGAATTTTTAACTTTTTCTTTAAGTTATTTCGATAGTAAAACCAATGAGCGATTGGTAGCTATTTTAGTTGATCTTTTTGCGAAGGAAGGAATAGTTTTGAAAACAGAAAAACTAAATTACAATCAGATTACTCAGGAGATTATTGCAACTAGAGATTTTGAGCTTCTTTTGTATGAGGTTGAGTGTACAGTAGATCCTGATCAATATAATTTGTGGCATTCTTTGAAGAGTAATTATCCAGATTTAAATCTTTCAGGATACAATTATGAGAGAGTTGATATACTTTTGGAAGATGCTAGGAAGAGTTTTGATAGAAATGTAAGAAAGGGTAAGTATGATCTGTTTCAAAAATATCTGATAGCTGATGCCCCTGCAATATTTCTTTATAATCCTACTTTTGTTTATTTTGTAAATGAAGATTTAGTAGGAATAGATATTGAGAATATTAAGTATTCTTATGAGAGATTTCATAATATTGAGGATTGGTATTGGAAGTAAATTGCCAAGAGGGGGAGTTGAACCCCCACCCTATTGCTAGGACTACGTTCTGAACGTAGCGTGTCTGCCATTTCACCATCCTGGCTTGTTTACCTATTCTATCATAAAGGTTAGCCTTTGGATGTTAGTGATATCTTTATTTTCTTCTCAGGGTCTTCTTCCTTTTTGTCTTCGTCGGGATCAAACTTCTTGTATCCTTTAAGAAAATCTATCTTGGTTACAACTCTTTCCTCTTTCTTTTTTTCTACAACTTCTTTCTTTTCGTCCAATATTACGTCCTCTTTTGTTTGTTCTTCCTTTTTCTCTTCACCCTTACCATTTAATTTCTCGAAAATTGTAAGATTATCACTACTCTTTGTAGAGATCTTTTTTCCTAAACCTGCCAACTGCTTTTCTTCTCCAGTACTTTTAATAATTCTTAATATACTTGTTGGAAGAATGAAACCAAGACAGAAAGTTATCAAGAGTAAGAAGATCAAATCGGGATTTTTAGTAAAAAGTTCCCCTATATTCTTGTAGTCAATATCTTTAAAAGCAAAATGAATATCATTCTTAATTACACCATTTTTTACGATATTGCTAGAACCAAACTCAAATGTAACAGCATCGGCTAAATTACTAGCATAGCCATATTTTCTTGTATATCCTGTAAAAGAGTAGATACCATCTGCTAAAGCCTCCTCGACTACAACAATCCATGTCCCATCAGCATTTATTGTTGTATCCTTCGTTACAATATCGCTACTCGAAGATAGTATTAAAACTAATTCCGAATTTGCTAGGCCTGTTCCAGAAATAGTCACAGTACCATTACTTTGTGTTGGGGAATTAATTATTGGAGGTCTAGGCAAGATAATCAGTTCTCTATCTAAAACCTGTGTAGCTCCACTACTATCTACAAACTTAAAAGAGAGATTATGGATACCAATACTTAAAGCAGGCAAGGAATATGGGCTAACGATCTCTTGATATCCCTTACTATCGATCTCAAGCTGTACACCCTTTTTCTCTTTTGAAGGATCAACAAAAGTAATTATATGGCTTGGATTATCTGTCTGAGAAGGAATAGTCAAAGTAAGATCATTAACAAAACTATTCTCTCTTGCTTCCTCTTGTTGTTGTAACACTTCCTCTTGTGCTGCAGGATCATCAGTACCAAGCACATCTGCTATTTTAATATCTTGTGCGAGTGCCAGAGAGAATGAAGAAAAAAAGAAAAAAATTGTAAGTAAGAATGTCCTAGTTTTAGAATTCATAGCAAGGCAGTTAAATTTAGATTTTACTCCTCAAGTATTTTATCAATGAACAGGATTCCTTCCAAGTGATCATTCTCATGCTGTATTGTAATGGCATTTAAGTCCTCATACTTTTTTGATTTCTTCTTGCCATGAATATCTGTATAGCTAACTTTTACTTTGTAGTTTCTCAATACCTTCTCTTCTCTGTTTGGAACACTTAGGCATGCCTCCGGTATTGCCTTCTTCGTATACCCAATTGATTCTACTTTAGGGTTGATGAACAACTCCCATTTTTCTGTATCGTAATTGAGAATGTAGAAGACTCTTTTTAAAACACCAACCTGTGGAGAAGAAATACCCCCAGCTGGATCCTCACTCTTTTTTGCGGTTTCTAAAAGATCCTCCAGAAACTCTTTGAAATCGTTACTTTTTAATTCTTGATCAGAAACAAGGACACTCTTCTCTCTTAGTATCTTTTCTTCGTTAGGATCTGCTATTGTCAATATCTTCATTCTCTTTGCCATGATTGCATAATTATATCATATGTTCAAATGTAAAAATTTCTGATAATATTGAGCCTATGTCGCAATATATTGAGATTGAAAACTTAAAAAGAGTATACAAACCAAGCAAAAATGTTGTGGTTAAGGCTCTTGATGGTGTTACTTTTTCTGTAGAAGAAGGATCTTTCATCTCTTTAATAGGTAGCTCTGGATCAGGAAAATCTACATTCCTTAATGTCTTAGGTGGTTTAGATTGGGGATTTACAGGAGATATTAAGATTGAAGGGAAAAACATTAGAGATTACAATCAAAACTATTACAGAAGACATATTGTTGGTACAGTATTCCAACAATTTTACCTAATACCCTCTTTAACTGTAGAGGAAAACATCCTTTTACCTCTTAAATTCCAGAGAAATATTAACAAAATTGATACAAAAAAAAGATTAGAATCACTCTTTGAACAAACAGGATTAGAAAACAGAAGAAAACATTACCCTAAAGAACTCTCAGGTGGCCAAGCTCAAAGAGTTGCCATAGCAAGAGCATTAATAGATTCTCCTAAGATAGTATTAGCAGATGAGCCTACAGGAAATTTAGATAGTCACACTGGAGAATCAATACTTCAATTACTAAGATCATTAAACAAAAGTGAAGGTACAACTATGATTCTTGTAACACATGACAGCAAGATATCTAAAGCAACAGAAAAAACGATAACATTAGTGGATGGTAAAAATGTTTAAATATGCATTAGACCTAATATTTAGAAGAAAACTTAGAACATTCTTAACAAGTCTTGGAATTACCATTGCGGTTATGCTCATGACCTTCATACTGTTTGGAATGACAGATCTCAAGACAGCAATACTAAGTGAATTTACAACTAGATTTAATCCTCAAGACCTATATGTCTCTGGAAAAGACAATCTCTCTTTTGGTGGTATGGCAGTAGCTCCTTCGAAAAATGCTGAAAAGAAAGAAGAGAAAATTTTGAATACAGAAACAGTTGAATCATTGAAGAGAATAGATGGAGTACTAGAAGTAGAACCAATGCTTTCCATAGATGGATTAGATATGTATTTAGAAGGAGATGACACACCATATCCTTTGAAATTCATTGCAAGCAGTGATCTAAAAGGAAACCATCAAGTATACAAATCATTCCATGGAACAAACGATACTCTTGGAGATGATGAAATATTTGTGAGCGATTTTGTTGTGAGTTTCTTTGAAACAACAAATGAAGAAATCATTGGTAAGAAAATAATAGCAAAAAGTTCCTCGAGTGGTTCCTTCTTCTCATTTATTCCTAAGAGCATGATGGACAAGGAGTATGAATTCACTGTAAAAGGAGTTGTAGAAACAGCCAATGATGCCTTTTGGATAAATAATAATACAGCACTAGATATCCTTGTAGACCTTGGAGATTTTGATAACCATGAGGATTACCTAAACAGTACAGGATACTTCCAACTACTAGTAACTACAGAAAATGGTAAAACAGAAGAAATAGAGAAGAAAATAACAGACGATTTGGGACTCTTTGTAATTTCTTCAGACACAATCCTTGATATGGTTGAAACATTAACTTCAGGTCTTACAATTGCCTTAGTTCTTTTTGGATCAATCTCAGCCCTTGTAGCATCAGTAGGAATCATAAATACGATGGTAATGAGTATATATGAACAAACAAAAGAAATAGGAATAATAAAAGCAATGGGAGCTTCTAACCTACAAGTATTAACAATATTCCTAATACAATCAGGGATCATTGGATTCATAGGAGGAGCATTAGGACTGATAACTACATTTACAATTATGAAAGTTGCAGACCCATTCATTGTGGATATCCTAAACGAACAAGGATTCTCCGGTATAGAAACATTCTTCCACTTCCAACCACTTAATGCTCTCTACATAACATTAGGAAGCATACTAGTCGGTATCTTAGCAGGCATATACCCAGCAAGAAAAGCCTCCAAACTTGATCCTGTGAATGCTCTGAGATACGAATAACCTATTCCTCATTCTCTTCTTTCTCCTCAGAATTCTTTTCTTCATCCCCTACTGGCATCAAGAAACCTAAGAGCAAAAGAAAAAGGACAGTCAAAAACAAACAACCACCTATTAACAGTAAATAAAACATAGATATTTATACCACAATCGTATTGATTACTGCGAGAATACCCAAAAGAAATGAAATTATTGCAACATACATTACTAACTCAAGAAATTTTCTGGACATAGAAATAAACTAATATTTTAAGTAAAACGAGAACGGGAAGTTCCAATCTATCACAAAATTTTTGGAATAGGAAATATATATAAGCTTGTATAATTACCCCACTATTTAGATATCAATTTTTCTGTTAATGAAAAACAACACCCGCAGTAATTCTGCTTGTAAAAGCCAAAATTCTTACAATTACAACTACTATCTATACTTACAAAATCTAAAGAATAATCAACATTTATCTCCTTCACAATACCTTCAATAACATCCCTATCTTGATAATGACTAGTCAATAAGGTAGATGTAACTATGCCAATACTATTCTTCTTAGCATACTCAAAAAGACAACCTAATCTTAACCTCCAACAAACATTGCATCTACTAATAGTACTCTCTCTTTTTAACACTGCCTCTATATACTTCTTTGGCTTGTAATCAGGAACCACCAATTTGATATTTAGATCTTTTCTTTCCTCTATCACCTTCTTCAAAGCATCTAACCTTGCATAAAACTCAGTTCTTGGATGAATATTTGGATTAAAATACAAAGAAACTATTTCAGTATCCTCCTTTATTAATCCCTTCTTAGATAAATAATTCACAGCATTTAAAAAACAATCCGCACAACAAGTATGAATCGCAATTTTATTTAGGTTAAGGTTGTCGCATTTCTTTGGTATATCTTGCACTATATGTATTTTTAATCAAATTTTAATTTACTATATGCAGATTATATACCAAAAATTGTAATAGAGGTCATTTAATGTAACTTTTTTGTCTTTAAGTTTTACAATTGCAAACAGAATAATTTATTTGATATACTGGCGAGATATGGCAAGTTATTCAATACACGTAAAAAACTTTTCTAAATCATTTGGTTCACTGAAAGCCGTAGATAATATATCTTTTGATGTAAATGAAGGCGAGATATTTGCATTTCTTGGCTCTAATGGATCTGGTAAAACTACTACTATCAGATGTCTTTTGAAAATATATACTCCTGATGAAGGTACTTTATTAATCAATAATAAAGAATATAATGAAACTTTTAACGAAAAGATAGGTTATTTACCAGAAGAAAGGGGATTGTATAAAGATGTAACTGTTATGGATATTTTAGTTTATACGGCAGAGTTAAGAGGTTTAACAAGGTTTGATGCTACAAAAAGAGCTACTAAATATCTCGAACAAGTCAATTTAATAGGTCACAAAGACAAAATGATTGCCCAATTAAGTTCTGGGATGCAACAAAAAGTACAACTTGGAACAGCATTAATACATAATCCAGAAATATTAATACTAGACGAGCCATTTAAAGGCTTAGACCCAGTAAATAGACAGATATTTGTTGATATATTGCTTGAAAAAGCAAAAAAAGGAACGACAATTCTTTACAGTACTCACGTAATTGATGAAGCGCAAAAAATGGCAGATAGTCTTCTAATAATTAAAGATGGTATTAGGTTAGAATATGGAAAAA
>CAZLAH010000010.1:0-7266 GCA_964557565.1 uncultured Candidatus Saccharibacteria bacterium | reverse complement strand
AAAGAGAATAAACTATATAAAAGTATCGTTACAAACAAAACAGCAGAAATAATTCCAAAAGATGAAAAGATTGATAGTAATATAATAATAAAAGATATTGTAGAAAAAGGTACTAACCTTATTAGTATGAGATTAGATTATCCAAGTCTTAATCAAATATTTATAGATCTTATGAAAACAAAATGAGAAAGTCTTTAAATGTAGCAAAGTTTGAATATATTAAAACTGTTAAGAAACCATCATTTTGGGCTTCTACATTGTTTCTACCTATCTTTATAGGTATCGTATCTTTCGTGTCTGGTTATTCCAGTATTGATTCTTTGGAAAAGATGGAGAATATGGAGACATTCTCTACTATTTATCTAATTGATGATTCTAATATCATTCCTGATCAAACAATTATTGCTCCATTGGTAGAGGTTAACAATCTTGATGAAGTAAAAGAAGAACTAATGAATGATTCTCAAAAAGTTTTGATAAAAATACCTGAGGATTTTCTTTCTACTTTAAAATATGAGGTATATCTTAAGAAAAAAGGAGATGTCTTAAGAAGTGCAAATGTACCATTGATAGCTGATGCGCTTATTAAAAATAGCGCAATATCAACGATCCAGAACGATGCTTCAAAGGTAATCTTAAGTGGAACAACATCTTCTGTCACATACTCTTATGATGAAGATGGAATCTTGAAGGAAGAAGGTTTTGAGCAGTTTGTACTTCCCATTATCTCTTTAGTCGTATTCTTCATGGCAGTATTCATATCTTCATCTTTCCTTTTGCAAAGTGTATCTGCTGAGAAGGAAAACAGAATGATTGAAACTATGCTTTCTATCGTAGATAAGAAATCTTTAATGTTTGGTAAAATGATTGGTTTAATAGGTGTCGTTATTACACAATTATTTGTTTGGTTACTTTTTGGAATTGTAATGTATATAGCAATAAATAATTATTTTGATATAGATTTACCTATAGATCTCAAAGCTATTGATTGGTCAGCGTTACCTCTCAATATATTCTTCATTATGATGGGCTTTTTATTTTTTGCTTCTGTAATGACAGGAATTGGTGCAGTTGGTACTGGTGCAGAAGATAGTAGAAACCTTTCGTCTATATTCATAATTCTCTCTATATTCCCAATGTACTTAATGCAAATGCTAATTACAGATCCTAATTCTCTCCTTTCTAAGATCTTTAGTTACTTCCCATTCACATCCTTTATGATTCTGCTACTTAGAAACTCAATAGGTGCTCTTTCTGTTCTAGAATTAATAATTGGAATATGTACATCAATAATTTATGTGCTAATTGCTTTGTACCTCTCATTGAAACTTTTTGAATTAGGATGTCTTATGTATAATCGAAGGCCATCTCTAAAAGATATTTTCAAATATCTTAAGTAGATATATCTTTAATATATAGAGTTGTGATATAATTAAGTAGCTATGGAAGCTTTCTTCAAACAGACTGCTTAGAGTGTAAATCTCCCATTTATGTGGTGTAGCGAATTTAATTTTTTTATTTTATATAAATAATGGGTAAAAAATTATTTATAGGTAACCTTAGTTGGAACGTTAGAGACGAGCAACTTAAGGAGGTTTTTAGTGCCGTAGGTACTGTTGAAGAAGCAGTAGTAATCATGGACAGAATCAAGAACAGATCCAAAGGATTTGGTTTTGTAACTATGTCCACAGAAGAGGAAGCACAAGCTGCAATAGCTGAGCTTAATGGCAAAGAAGTCGATGGAAGAGCATTGAATGTTTCTGAAGCAAGAGAGGAATCTCGAGACAGAGGATCATTTGGTGATGATAACAGAAGAAGTTTTGATAGATAATCATTCTAAATTTGTTAACAAAAGGGAGTACATTGTACTCCCTTTTTTCATTTCGATAAGTTTGTTTTTTAATTACTGATTCAAATGTTCTTGAGCATAAGCTGTAAGATTTTTTCTCTTTGCCCAAACTCTTTGTGTATCCGTTAGCAATTTCTTTCTTAACCTGATATTTTTAGGTGTAATCTCAATTAACTCATCATTCTTTATAAATGACAAAGCATACTCAATTGTTAATTGAATCGGTTCCTTTAAAGCAATCTCTGTTATTTCTGCATGAGACATTCTTACATTTGTCTTGTGTCTAGCCTTACAAGGATTAACCTCAAGATCATTCTCATGAGCATTAATACCAATTATCATACCTTCATATACCTCTGTAGATCCTTTTATGAATAACTTACCCCTATCCTGAACACTCATCAAAGAATATGCTAAAGCAGTACCTGTTTCAGAAGATATGATAACTCCTTTTCTGAATAATTCTTCCTCTTTTTCGAAAGGAACATAATCAATAATATAGCTATTAACAATTGCAGTACCCTTTGTAGCATTCATAAGCATTCTGTGAAGACCTATTAGGTTTCTAGTAAGGATATGGAATGTGAATCTGTTTTGACCCTCTTCAGACTCAATATTTACCATCTTACCCTTTCTTTCATTTACCTCTTGTGTAACGACACTCATATATTCCTCTGGAGCATCAATAGTAAGTTCCTCTAGGGGTTCACATTTGATTCCATCTATTTCTTGTAAGATAACTTCTGGTTTACTTAACTCAAATTCATACCCTTCTCTTCTTAATTGTTCTATGAGAATGGCCAATTGTAACTCACCTCTACCTGATACACTGTAATTGTTACTTCCAGTGCTAGTTATCTTCAAACTAATATTCAAATTCTTCTCTTGTTCAAGCCTCTGTTGCAACTGCTTTGCAGTAACAAATTTACCTTCTTTACCTGAGAATGGAGAGGTATTAGCAGAAAATCTAACTCTGACAGAAGGAGGTGTAATGGTAATCTCAGGAAGTGCTTCTTGAGCTGAAATATCACAAATAGTTGCACCAATATCTGTGGAATCAATTCCAGTCAAAGCGATGATTTCTCCTGCACTTGCACTATCTATTCTTTTCCAACCTAATCCTTCCTTAGTAAAAAGCTCTCTAACTCTACCCTGTTTCTTCTCTACTTCTTCTTTGTTTGAAACCAAAGCAATAGGATCATCTACCTTTACAGAACCTCTTACAATTTTTCCAATTAAATATCTTCCAAGATGTTCATTGTATTCAATTGAAGTTATTAGCATTTGGAATGGTTTTGAGATATCACCTTTTGGTGCTGGAAGATTATCTACAATCTCATCAAGTATTGGTGTAAGATCTCCATCGATTGTATTTGGAACTGTAAGATCTCCTTCTGGCATCTCTTTCCAAATCTTTCCTTCTCTAGAGATTCCATAGAAGATAGGAAAATCTAATTGCTCTGCATCTGTAGCTAAAGTAAGAAAAAGATCTTGTATCTTTGATATTGTTTTCTTTACATTTGCTAATTTCTTGTCAATTTTGTTTACTACTACTACTGGTTTAAGACCTAATTCTAGAGCTTTCTTGAGTACAAACTTTGTTTGTGGCATAGTTCCTTCTTTTGCATCTACAAGAAGTAAGCAACTATCTGCCATATTCAATGTTCTTTCTACTTCTCCACCAAAATCTGCATGACCTGGAGTATCAATTATATTAATCTTTACTCCTTTGTACATGATTGAAATGTTTTTAGCATTGATGGTAATACCTTTCTCTTTTTCTAATTCTCCAAAATCAAGGATTCTGTCCTGTTGCATTTCATCTTGATTCTCTCTAAACATATGAGTTTGTTTCATAAAGGCGTCAACCAAGGTAGTTTTCCCATGGTCTACGTGCGCGATAATAGCAATGTTTCTTAAATTTTGTTGTTCTATTTGAGAATTAGACATAACAGGGAACCATTCTACCACAAAGATAGCTGTTTAGATAGTTACTAGACTTGTTCTAAGCCTTCAGTTTTATGTGTGTTAGTTTTGTTTGTTTCAAAAAATTGTATTGCCTGGTCAAGTTCTTCATAATTCTTTGCATACTCATGTATATCAATACCATTCTTCCATGCGTCATACGCTTGTAGTACTGCTTTTGCTCCAGCTTGAGTTCCTTTGGGATGGGAGTGTACACCTGCACCCATTGTAGTAATGAAATCTATGGTTCCCATAATATTTAGAAAATCATCAAGAAGTGTTGGGTTTAATCCTCCAGAGATAATTGGTGCACTTTTCAATATAGCTCTAGCTTTGTCTGGTTTGGAATAGAATTCTTTTTTTAAGGTGATCCTTTCTTGTAAAGTGTCTCTTAGATTTTTTCGCCAGAGAGTGTCCTCTCTTGAGATAATAGCCAGTGTGTCAAGATCTGTTTCTGGTATCTTAGTCCATACTTGATTGAAGAATTTCCCTTTAGCTTTGAATTTTAATGCTTGATGTGCTGCTGTTATATCTGTTTCAGAGTCTCCAGACATTTTACCTACTCCTGCCGTACCTGTGTGTATACCTGAGGCCCCTGCTAATCTTGCAAATTTAGTAAGTACCTCTACCGAGAAACCGATTGGGTTTTCATCTCTTGTAAAGGCTCCGTGCCCAGCTCTATGGAAATGCAGGAAGGTATCTGGATAGTGTCTTCTGAGGGTCTGTACTGCCATCCAGCCTGCAGATATCCCATCTATGAGGTAAGCATAGCTTCCTGGTTTCATTACAGATGCAACATAGTCTGCCCTTTCTATCATACTGTCATAGTCCGCAGCAGAAACATTGAATGAGTGTACTTTCGTTTCTCCAGTTTCTTGCTCCACCCTATCCATAGCTATCCTTACAGCATCAACCATTTCTGTAAAAGGAGAGAATGTTTGATTTGCTTGAGGTTCATCGTTTTTAACAAAATGTCCTCCACCTTTCCAAAAATCATATGCCAATTCGGCATACTGTGTTGGAGTTAACCCTATCTTTGGTTTAATGATTGTTCCTAGAATTGGTTTGTCCCAAACGTTTAGATATGATCTCATGTCATCAATTGTGTAGTTTGGTCCATCATATCTGGTTAGCATTTCAGAAGGAAAGTATACATCAAGGAGTTTGCATGCATTTATCTCACTTACACCAAATATATTTCCAGCGATGAATGTAAGTATATTTTGTATGTTTCCACCTGTATCAAATATTTCCCATGGATACGCTATCCATACTAAATTCTTTTCTTCATTTATTTTGTAGACTCTAGCATTGTTACTAATGGAAAAAGGAGTTGAAGACCGGACCTTAATACTTGTTCCTGTTGATGATTCTGCTGCTATCTCTGTTGCTACATCTTCTAATGTTAAACCATCCTTAGGGATAATATAGAAGACAGCAAGAAGATATCTTCCATTTGTTATGTTTTCATCTCCAAGAAAGAGATATTCCTTTTGCATGTTTAGGCAGTTTTATATTATTTATTCTTTGATTTCTACTCCACCAAAGATTGCACTACCAGTTATTTCTAATACTGGTTCTTTGATATCGTTTCCTTTTATCTCAGGGCTCCATCCTCCAAAGATTCCTGTTCCATTTGTTATTACTCTACAATCTTTAGGAACAGTTATCTCTGCTCCACCGAAAATCGCATTTACAGAAAGAGTTGCTCCATCCTTTGCTATTTTTGCATCTCTAAGATCAAGCTCATATCCACCAAATATTGCATTTACTTCTCCGCCTTTAAAATCTTTTGAAGAAATCTTTTTCTCTATTCCCCAAAATATGGCAGTGTCATCAATCCTTTCTTGGTTTACGCTATGTCCAGAAGTATTGATATGTGGAGCTTCAGGTCGAAATATTACGGAAAGCCCAATTGCAATTATTGCTAATGGCCAAAGTATAGAGAAAAAATTCCAATCAAAGATATTTGTTAGTAACATTACTGTTCCAAGTGTAGTCAATATTATCCCTCCAGCATTCTTTCCTTCTACAAAAAGTTTTATACCTACGAAGACCAGGATTAATGGCCAGTATGTCCATATCAATGTCCATGCATCAAAACTAAAAATCCCAATTTTTTCTATTAAAAGCAATCCTCCTAAGGCTACTAATATAGTCCCAAAAATTATCTTACCACTATTATCTTTCATATTTATTAATTAAAAATTTATTTAGTAACTATATTTAAAGAACCAGCACCAACATTCGCAACAATTTCTATTTTTTTCGTTGCAGTATCAAAGTTTGAAGATTTGTATGTATTATCACTTGCAAATGTTACTAAGGCTTCGTTGTCAATATTTAAATCTCCAACTCCTACTTTGTATTCAATAGTGAATCCTGAATCTTTTGGAATAGTAAGATCCATATTTGCAGCACCTATTTCAATTATCATCTTCTTTGGGACAGAATTTTTAAGCAATGATATTTCTAAGTCCCCTGCTCCAACTTTTGCATTAACATTCTCAATCGATACATTTTCTAATGATACTAGACCTTCTCCTGCTCCCAACTCTATATCTAGGTTTGTTAATAATGTTGTTAAGCCTAATTCGAGGTCAAATTTAGAATAAATATTTCTAAAAAAGAAAATATTTTTTGGTGATTTTGTTGTAAATTCTATATTGAGTTCATTGTTTTTGCTCGAAGATTCTAACTCAGGTTCTATATGTCCTTGAACATATTTTGACTTTAGAGAAATATAGTTTTGGGATTCGATATTATCTTCCAAGGTGAACTCAGAAGCTCCAACATTAATATCTATATTTCTTTTTTCTATATCCTTATATTTTTCTTCTTCTATTTTCATCTCTTCTTCTGCATATTCCCTACTGTATGTTTGAAAGATTGGTTCTTTTATTCTTGTGTTAATATCATCCGAAAGAAAAGGTATATTATTTTGTGTATATCCAACATATGCTAGTGCTATTATTGCAGAGTATACAAAAAGTGAGATAATTCCCATAAGTACATTGGCAATAAAGGAATCACCAATAATCAATTTGATACCCCAAAGTACTAATATTACCGGCCAATATTCTAATATCGATGGCCAAATTCCCCATCCTAAGACACCAGTTGTGTTTAGAAGAAATACTACTCCAATTGCAATTAAGAATATCGCACCTCCAAAATCTCTTTCTTCTTTCATAATGACTAAGTTAAAAATTATTTACTCTTTTTTGAATCTGATTTGATTTCTGTCTTTAAATCTTTTGCTGTTTTAACAACTTTTGCTTTTATCTCTTCTTTGTTCTCGTTTATTACTTCTGTGGAGTCTTTATCTATACTTGAGTAAGAAGGAAGAATTATCCAAAGTATAATATATAGTAAAAGCCCAAAACCCTCTGTAAAAAATGCTAAAGCAAAAACAATTCTTACAATTGAAGGATCTATATTGAAATACTCTC
>CAZLAH010000009.1:5874-20683 GCA_964557565.1 uncultured Candidatus Saccharibacteria bacterium | reverse complement strand
AGTGGGTTTTTTGTTTTTTAAGATCAATCAAGTCCTGTAATATCTTTCTCTGAGATTCTGGTACCAAAATGAGGGTGAAGAGTTGTCTTTTTAGTCAGTAGAGTGGTGTTACGAATATCTTTAATGAGAGAGGCACGTATGTGCTAGGGCCTTGAAGAATGTAACATGAGAGATTCTTACCTGTTGCTTTTCTCTGTTTGTTGTATACATTTGGATTTGGAGTCCTTGCCTCATATTGTGCTAGCGTGGGAAGGCTTGCTGTAGCGCGTATTACGCAGTTGTACAAAGTTGATCATTCGGGCGCTTTTGCTTGATATTGTATAATGATTTTTATATAAAATAGGCAGATAGGAATTAGAATGACAGGCCAAAACTATAGGGTGGCGTCTTGCGAGGGAGGAGATCAGGTTGGAAAAGCTGATGCCATATTGAACCTTCGAAAGCAATTAATAAAAAAATCCATCCCTGTTACTTACTCGTCCTTCCCCATATATGCAACACCTGTTGGTACTGCTATTAGAATGTTTTTAAAAAACGGTATATCGATACCAAATACTAACAATACTGAAAATACAGCTATCAAGATGTCTCTTTTTTCTCTTAATAGATTAGAGTTCTTGGATGTGTTACTTTCTTCGGATATCTACTCGAAAACATTGGTATTGCTAGATAGAAGTTCTTTTAGCAATGCGGTAACAATTGCATATGCTATTTCTTCTGAAAAAGAGTGTGAAGAGGGCAATCTTGAGAAATTAGTTGATTTAGCACTAGAGCTAGATTCTTTAATGATACGAAAGTTGAATTTAGAAGAATGTGTAATAGAGCTTGTCTCTGAATGCAAAGATTGGGGAAATATTAGGAGTGAAAAAAGGGATTTGTATGAACATCGTGATGTCCAGTTACTAAGTAATGGAATCTACAAAATATATGCTAAGAAAATAGGGGAAGGGTGGGGGCAGATTGTAACTAAAGATGACACAGGGTGGAGAGACAGAAGAGATATTCGAAACAATATTTTAGAGAGAATAGAGAAAAGCTTTGGAGAGATTCGACCGAATAGGTTGGTAAAGAATAGGGAAATTGGAGCTGAGGAGATCCTAAGAAGTCTGTACCCAGATAGTCTTGTGAAGAGAAAAGAGCTTGAGATATATAAAAAGAGTCTTTTTGAGAATGACAAAGATACAATGTATGAATATGCATGTAAGCTAGGTCTTTCAATTGCAAGTAGTTGTAAGAGAGTGGAGTTTCAGAATGAAGAAGTTAAGGGTGCTTTTAAGGAAATAGTTGATAGATATCCCAAGATATATGATGTCTTGCTGCAGTGTGTTGGTGAGAACTATGTGAAGAGGCTACAGGAGGGCTTGAAATGAGGAAAAAGGATTTGGCAGTAAAACTGCTAAGTGAGTTAGAAAAGATCTTTCCTGAGGCTACTACAGAGCTTCAAAATTGGGAAACGCCCTTTCAGTTCTTGGTGTGTATTCTATTTTCTGCTCAGACTACAGATAGGCAGGTAAATAAGGTTACGTCTTCTTTGTTTGAAAGGTTTCCTGACGCGAATTCAATTTCAATTGCTAAGCTAAAAGACATAGAAGATACTGTCGGGGGTATTAACTATTTCAAAACTAAGGCAAAGCATCTGGTTCAGATGTCAAAGATTCTTGAAGAAGAATATGGTGGAATACCTCCCAAAAAGATAGAGGAGTTAATAAAGTTGCCTGGAGTAGGGTACAAGACAGCAAATGTATTTCTAAACGATCTGTATCATGCCAATCAGGGAATAGCTGTAGACACTCATGTAAGTAGGGTGGCCAGAATGTATGGTCTTACAGCAGAAAGTAATCCTACAAAGATTTCCCATGATCTTGAGAAACTGTATCCAAAGAAGGATTGGTACAAAGTAAACTCAACTTTTGTCCTCTACGGAAGGTATGTTTTGAAGGCGAAAAGACCTGATATGGAGAGGGTTGTTCTTAAAGAATATCTTGTGATATAATCGATCTCGCAGCATATAATATAAGTAGTATGCAATAGCTAGCTGCAAGAGTTGCATCACCAATAAGGATAAACCCTATGGACAAAAAGATAGTAGATAAAAATAAAGATTTGTATTCTCAGATAGATTCGTTCTTGTCTGACAAATCTAATGAAATTAAGAAATTTTCAAGAGGAGATATTGTTGAAGGAAAAGTAGTCGATGTAAGAGACGGCTTAGTTGTTGTTGATGTTGGTTACAAATCTGAAGGTATTGTTGCAGGGAGAGAGTTGAAGAGTGAGACTTTGGATTGGAGAGATCTTAAAGTAGGAGATCCAATCTTGGTCTATGTTGTTAAACCAGAAGATGATGAAGGACAGTTGGTTCTTTCAATAAGAAGAACACAACAGGCAAGTGCATGGATTACTCTTGAGAAAGCTAAGAAGGATAATGATGTTGTAGAAACAGTTGTTGTAGAAGCAAACAATGGTGGATTAATAGTAGAAATAGGTAAAGATGTTAGAGGATTCATCCCTACATCTCAACTTGATGCATCTAGAGTATATTTGAATGGAGTTAGACAAGTTGGAAAAGATATTTCTTCTAAAGTTCAGAAGAGACTTAATTCTTTAGTTGGAGAGAAAATTTCTACTAGAATCATTGAATTAGACAGAGAGAAGAACCGAATTATTCTTTCTGAGAAGATGGTTACACAATCTAGAGATTTAGAGCAGAGAGAAAAGACATTAAACAAAGTTAAAGAGGGTGATGTTCTTGAGGGTCTTGTTAGTGGAATTACTCCTTTTGGTGTCTTTGTAAATGCAGAGGGATTAGAAGGTTTGGTACATCTCTCAGAGCTTTCATGGGATAAGGTTGAAGATATTGGTAGTATGTATGCAGTTGGTTCAAAAGTAAAGGTAATGGTAATTGGAGTTTCTGATGGTGGGAAGAGAGTAGCTTACAGTGTTAAGAGATTGCTTAAAGATCCATGGTCTCAAGCTATTGCTAAGTACAAAGTAGGCGATATTGTTCCAGGTAAAGTTCAGAAAGTTGTCCCTTACGGTGCATTTGTAAGAATAGATGAGGGATTAAATGGTTTGATACACATCTCAGAATTGTCAGACAAGTTAGTCAAAGATCCTTCTGATATTGTTAAAGTAGATGATGATGTAAAGGTAAAGATTCTTTCAATCTCTTCAACAGAGAGACACTTAGGATTAAGTCTTAAGGCTACAAGCAAGAAGAGTGTAGTAGTAGAGGAAGAAAAGAAACCTGAGATATCAAAAGAAGAATTAGCAACAGCTATAGATACTGCAATAGAGGAGGAGTTTAGCACAAAAGAATAACTTGCTTCTCATGTAGTATAATATGGTATGCAAGAAAAGACTTCTGAAATAACAAATATAGCGTTTTCTTTCTTTAGTAAGAATGCAATAACTTCTTTGAGGAATGCTTCCTTTGTTTCTGAGCATTTCAAAGAGAGAAATATTTCCATTATAAGTCTTCTCATCGGTATTATTCTAAATGAAGAGTGTCTTGCTACAAGAGCAATTGTGGAGATGGGGATAGATAGAGGAGAGCTTTTGAAAACACTTTTCAATGGAAAGATAGTAGAAGTAGTAGGTGATACTAATAATCCGAGATCTTTTTCTCTTTCAAAAGAAGTAAAAGAAACATTGAAGAATGCTTTTGATTCGTCTCAAAAATGGTCTCATGTATATGTTGGAACGGAGCATATATTGATGGCAATTCTTGGCTCAGATAGCAAGAAGCTTTCTAAGCTTAAAAAGATAGGTCTAACGTATGATTCCTTTAGGAAAACATTGTCTTCTTTTGCTACATATCCCTTTGGTATAGTTGTAAAGCCAAGATTCTCATCTGAAGAAGAGGAATCCTCTAGGATCATAGATATGTTAGGAATAGATTTAGTCGATTTGGCAAGAAGAGGTGAGTTAGATCCAGTAATAGGGAGAGAAGAAGAGATGGCTCAATTAATCAATATATTAAGTAGAAGGAAGAAAAACAATCCGATAGTCATAGGAGAGGCAGGGGTGGGAAAGACGTTCTTGATTACGGGACTTGCTTGCAAGATTGCTAAAGGGGAAGTGCCTTCCTCTCTTAAGGACTTCAGAATAATATCCTTGGATGTCGCGAGTATTATGGCCGGTAGTAAGATGAGGGGAGATGTCGAAGAGAAAGTCATGTCTATTGTAGAAGAGGTCATATCATCGAAGAATACAATCCTTTTCATAGATGAGATTCACAATATTGTTGCTCCAGGTATGCCTGGAAGTTCTTCAGATATAGCTTCTGTTCTGAAACCAGCTCTTTTGCATGAGGGTTTTAGATGTATTGGTGCTACTACAACAGATGAATATACTATGTATTTTGAATCAGATAATGCTTTGGTACGAAGATTTCAGCCAATAATGCTAGAGGAAACATCTTTGGATGTCTCCTTAGAAATATTGCTTGGTATGAAGGAAATACTAGAGAAACATCATAATGTAAGGATTTCTGAAGAAGCTGTAAAACACGCTGTCTTACTTTCTGATAGGTATGTAAATGATCGATATCTGCCAGATAAGGCAATAGACATACTAGATGAAGCAGCAGCTTCAAAGAGGCTTTTTGTTGAATTAGAGTTTAAGGATTTGTCTCAGCTACAATCAGACTTTTTAACTGCTAAAAAACAAAAAGAAAAGAAGATATCTTTGGGTAAGATGGAAGAAGCAATAATCTTGCAAGAGAAAGAAGAAAAACTCAAGAAGCAAATATTGAAAATGGAGGAGGAGTGTATAAAGAGTAAGAGGAGTAAATCAAATCAGGTAACTTCAGATGATGTTCGTACTGTTATATCAAAATGGACAGGAATTCCTCTTGCAACACTTGGAAGAAAGGAGAGAAAATCATTGCTAAACTTAGAAGCTTTATTAAATAGTAAGGTAGCAGGGCAGAAGGAAGCTTGTAATCTTGTAGCTTCCGCGATTAAAAGAGCTAGAACTGGGATAATAGATAAGGATAGGCCTTGGGCATCGTTCCTTTTTCTTGGACCAACAGGTGTAGGGAAAACAGAATTAGCAAAAGTTTTAACAAAAGAGCTATTTGGAGATAGTGATAGGTTGATACAGATTGATATGAGCGAAATGATGGAGATGCATAGTGTTTCAAAGCTCATAGGTTCGCCACCTGGATATGTTGGATATCAGCAAGGTGGATGGCTAACGGAGAAAGTAAGGAGGAACCCTCATACAGTAATACTTTTTGACGAGATAGAGAAAGCTCACCCTGATGTTCTCAATATCCTTCTTCAAATACTAGAATATGGTCATTTAATGGATGGTAAGGGTAAGAGAATCAATTTTAAAAATACAGTCGTGATTCTTACATCAAATATTGGGGCTGAGGAGATAAGGAAGGATAAAGTGCTTGGATTTGGAGGTAAAGATATTGCTTCTAGGATCGATAGGGAGATAGATAGTGCATATGATTCCATGAAGGATATGCTCTTAGAGGAATTGAGAGATTCTCTAAGGCCAGAGCTACTCAATAGGTTGGATGACATTGTCATATTTAGAGCTTTAACAAGAAGAGATGCAAAGAAGATAGTTGATTTGCTAATACTTGATTTGAATAATAGGTTGAAGGAGGAGAATCTGTTTGTTAAATTGGATGACTCTGTAATTACATATATAGTCAAGAATGGGTTTAGCGAAGAGTACGGGGCTAGGCCTTTGAGAAGATTGTTACAAAGTAAGGTAGAGAATGTTTTAGCAGAGTACATTTTGAAGAATGGTAGTTTGTTGTCTTCGAAAGATATTGTGGAAATAAAGATCAGTTTAAAGGATAATAGGTTAGTAATATTACAATCTAAATAAATGAAATATGTTTGTTCTTCTTGTGGTTCTGAATTCCTAAAATGGTCTGGTAAGTGTTCTTCTTGTGGGGAATGGGGTTCTTTAGAAGAAACAGAGGAGGTATTACCTGCAGAAAAGGGACTAAAACAACCCATAATATCTGCTAACTACAGGGAGTTAGGAAAGTGCAGTAAAACACCCTCTAGTAAACAGGGCGGGACTCATATATCAACAGGATATAGAGAGTTAGATAGGGTGCTTGGAAAAGGCCTTGTACAGGGAGAAGTTGTACTACTTAGTGGCGAACCAGGTGTCGGAAAGTCTACTTTGCTCATGCAGGTTGTGATGAAATTTTGTAAGAAAGGTAGAGTTTTGTATGTCTGTGGTGAGGAATCTCCAACTCAATTACATTCCAGACTCGAAAGATTGGGAGGTGGAAAAGAGAGTGCATATTTAAAGAATTTCATTGTCACAGAGGATACGGTTGTTGAAAATATCCTTTCTTTGCTCGAGAAAGAGCATTTTGACTTAGTTGTTGTAGATTCGATACAGAGTGTTTCGTCCTCTCTTTCTAAAGGATATCCAGGTAGTATTAGTCAGGTTCGTTTGTCTGGAGCTCTTTTTACTAGGTTGGCTAAGGGAATGGGAGTGCCTGTGTTCATTGTTGGGCAGATAAATAAAGGGGGAGATATTGCTGGGCCAAAAGTTTTGGAGCATATCGTGGATTGTGTCTTGTATATGGAAGGAGATCAGTATAACCAGTACAGGATTGTTAGAAGCATGAAGAATAGGTTTGGATCTACCAATGAGATAGGAGTGTTTGAAATGCGTAGTAGTGGCCTTGAAGAAGTAGGAAATCCATCATTACTATTCTTAGAATCAGAATCAGATTCTTCGGGTAGCGCTATAGGTGCAGTTATACAGGGGTCTAGAGTTGTTTTTGTCGAAGTGCAGGCGTTAGTAGTTGGTAGAGAGAGCGAAGGTGGGCCGCTAAGAAGAGTCGCAAACGGTATCAAAAAACCTCGGCTTGATATGCTGTGCGCTGTCCTTTCTAGAAAGGGGGGAGTCTTCTTGGGAGATAAAGATGTGTTTGTTAATGTAGTAGGCGGTTTGAATGTGAATGACCCTTCGATAGATTTAGCAGTATGTGCAGCTATTAAGTCTTCAGTTAGCGACATTTCTATATCTAAAGACATTGTATATTTTGGGGAGGTTGGTCTTACAGGAGAGGTTAGAGGTGTCTGGGGTACGGAGTCCGTTATTTCTGAATCAAAGAGGGCGGGATATAAAGAATTGGTAATAGGTAGAACTAAGTGTGGTGACTCAAAAGGTTTGAAAGTTAAAAAGATGCTTAAAATCTCCTCTTTGTAGGAACCCTTCTATATACATATCTCTTCCGTCTACATATTGCGTAACATCAGTTCTTTTCGTTATCTTTCATCACATTCACCTCAACACTGCGTAGGATTTGTTGTCGTAGTGGGAGAAACACCTGTTATACCCATATGTGGATACTAAATATAGGATTGACAATTATAGGGCGAAGGGGTATACTTATAACACTGTTCTTTACAAGTCTGTGGATATCTTGGTCTTCTCCCTTTGTCTGGTGTGTCACAAGCACAGCTGGGCAACAGGAAAAGCTCAAGATAATTTCCCATAATTTTCTCAATTCCCTTTTACATCTATATATAAGAGAGAAGTGAGAAGAGGGTGGGAAACATCTAGTATGTTCCTCGAGACTTTTTCTTTTAGAGAAAGAAATCGGGGTCGGTTGGGGCAGTACCGATCCCTCTTCTTTTTTTCTGTATTCTCTGTTTGTGGTAATTGACATCCAAGTTTGATTCAAATATACTTCAAATATTGAATGCTATTCAGCCCTGTATTTTAAATTCCCAATACATTAATTAAAATGGTAAAAAAAGCTAAAACTATTAAAGAGTATGAGTCTATGACTCTTGCAGAGCTTCGTGTAGAAGCACAAGAACTAAAAATGGAAAATTTCATGGAGCTCCCAAAGAGGGAACTCATTATTGAAATATTAAAAAAATTGACCGAAGATGAAGGCTATGTCTTTGTTGAAGGTGTCCTTGAAGTTATGAAAGATGCATCTCATGGAATATTGAGAACAGAAGACTTACTTCCAGGTGATAATGATGTATATATCTCAGGATCTCAGATACAAAAATTTAGTTTGAGAACTGGAGATGAAGTTGCAGGCCCTGCAAGATTACCAAAAGAGAAAGAAAAATATCTAAGCCTTTTAAGAGTAGATACAGTATATGGTAAACCTGCTGCTGAGGCTGCAAAAAGGCCAATGTTTAGAAAATTAACTCCAATATTCCCTAAAAAACAGATCAAGCTAGAAACAGAAGCGGAAGTAATATCGACTAGAATGATTGATTTACTTTCTCCAATTGGATTTGGTCAAAGATCAATGGTAGTCTCTCCTCCAAAAGCTGGTAAGACATGGTTGCTAAAAGATATTGCTGATGGAATTGCAAAAAATCACCCTAAAGCAAAATTAATTGTTGTACTAGTAGGAGAAAGACCTGAAGAGGTTACAGATATGAAGAGATTTGTAAAAGGAGAAGTTTACGCTTCTAACTTTGATGAATTACCAGAACATAACTGTAGGGTAGCTGAAATGGCTCTTCAAAAGGCAATGAGAATGGTTGAATGGGGAGAAGATGTCATAATCCTTATGGACAGCATCACAAGATTGGCTAGAGCTTACAATATAACTATGCCAACCTCAGGTAAAACACTCTCAGGAGGTTTTGATCCAGTTGCACTTTACCCACCAAAGAGATTCTTTGGAGCTGCAAGAAACTTCGAAGAGCAGGGGAGTCTTACAATCATAGCTACAGCTCTTGTAGAAACAGGAAGTAGAATGGATGATTTGGTATATGAAGAGTTTAAAGGTACAGGAAATATGGAACTTCACTTAGACAGAAAACTTGCTAACAAAAGAATCTATCCATCAATTGATGTAATCAATTCCGGTACTAGAAACGAAGAGTTACTTCTTGGAAAAGAAGTTCTCAATCAATCATGGAGAATTAGAAGAATGCTTGAAGTTCTTGATAGTAACGAAAATCCTACAGAAGTACTTGTAAGTAGGCTTAGGAAGACAAAATCAAATGATGATTTCCTAGCTACTCTCCACGAGGCATAGATAATTGGTATAATATTCAGATATCAATTTTGAAGAAATATAATCTTGATAAATCAAGACGAACCTTCTCCTAAAAATATAAATAGTTTGACGTTTAGAGAGCTCTCTAACAATATCTCTGAAGAAGGGATTGATGATTCTAGTGAGCAGTACATCTTTGTGGATGATGAAATCGTTGGAAATAAATTTCTACTTTCAGTAAAGAAATTCTTCCAAAATATATATCAAAAAGAAAAAAACAAACATACATTATTGAGTTTCATTTTCTCTTTTTTTAAATATATCTATCTTCGAGGTAGAGTGATTCTAATATTGCTTTCAGTGCTTTTAGATATCTTTCTTACATTCTTCAATGGTATTAAGGACAATTTTACAAAAAGAATGTTTTGGGGAAGAGGAAATTTTTTGAGATCTGCTCTACAAGTTGTATTAATAACAATAGTTTTCATCCTTACGCTTTCCTATCTATATAGGAGACCTGTAGTTATTGTCGCAAGTGATGTTCCACTTGATAAGGTAGGGGTGGCAGAAAGCGACATTATGGTAATGAACGCTTCTGTAAACACATTAGTTCCAAAAGACAGGCAGAGAAGATCCGTAGAGGAATATATTGTAAAAGGTGGAGACTCACTTGGATCCATCGCTAAATATTATGAAATTACTACAGAGTCTCTACTATGGGCAAATAATATGACGGCAACAAGCGTCATAAAACCTGGCCAGAAAATAGAAATTCCACCAAGTGATGGTGTTTTAGTTGTTGTAAAGAAAGGCGATACATTAGCAAGCCTAGCGAAGAAATATACCGCAAACGAACAGGCAATTGCAGACTTTAACTGGTTAGATTACCCCTTCACTCTTGAAGTAAATACGAAGCTTTTCATCCCAGAGGGTAAAATGCCTGCTGCCCCAAGGACATATGCTTCTTCTCCTTCCTTTGCAGTTACAAATCAGTACACTAGAACGGGTACGTCCACAGGAGGAGACTCAAAGGTTGGAAGATTCCTTGTATGGCCTGTTGCAGGAAGAGCAGGCGTAATATCGCAATACTACAAAGGTTATTACCACACTGGTATAGATATAGCATCAAGAGATTTGCCTAAGATAGTTTCCGCTTCATCTGGTACTGTAATATTTGCAGGATGTGCAGGTTACTGTCCACCATTAGGTTCGACATATGGTGGGTCTGGTTATGCATGGTCGATACAAGTTGATCATGGGAATGGATATTCTACATGGTATGCTCACTTGAAGAATATTTATGTAAAGTCTGGACAGAAAGTCTCAGCAGGACAAGTGATAGGGCAGATGGGTTCTACTGGAAGATCTACAGGGCCACACGTACACTTCGAGTTAAGGAAGAACAACTCACATATCAACCCTATTTATTACACGAAGTGGTAGGTTTTGAATAAAGTTTAACCTTTTCAGAAATGGCTCTCTCTCAAGGACTATACTGTTTTTCTCCGTAATTTTTGATTACTATAAACACTAATGGCTCTTGCTTCGCTTGCTTTAACTTATAGCAAGATTAAAAGTTGTTAGAAATCAACGATAGTCATTGTAATAACAAGGATATCAGGTGTGCTTAAGCTAAGGGGCTTCGCTTAAAATGCTGTGGTATAATCTTTGGGGGCTCATAGTTCAACTGGTAGAACATCGCATTCGCATTGCGAAGGTCGCCGGTTCGATTCCGGCTGAGTCCATTGTTGACTTGGGCCTGTAGCTCAGATGGCTAGAGCACATCGCTGGCAGCGATGGGGTCAGGGGTTCGATCCCCCTCAGGTCCATTGTATACAAAATTTGATACTAGTGTGGTTCCGGTTGGATATGTTACACGGTTTAGTTCCACAATTTGTAGAAAGGCCTTCTTCCAATATGATTCGTTTTTATGTAGAATATTGGAATATTAATTTTTTATTCTTATCCTATGGGATACAAATACGATCCAGCAAGCTTCGAGAAGAAATGGCAAGAGAAGTGGTTCTCTGACATGTTTTATGAAGGTAAGGATCTCCTAGAGGAGAAGAAAAAATATTATCTTTTGGTAGAATTCCCATATCCTTCTGGTGATAGTATGCATATGGGGCATACGAGGAACTATTCTATGATGGATACCATTGCTAGATTAAGGAGGATGAGAGGTGAGAATGTTATTTTCCCAATAGGGTGGGATGCCTTTGGTTTGCCTACAGAGAATTATGCAATAAAGGTGAAAAGGCCTCCCCAAGATATAACAAAGGAGAATATTGATACGTTTAGAAGGCAATTAAAGAGACTAGGTCTTTCTTTTGATTGGAGTAGAGAGGTAAACACGACAGATCCTGAGTATTATAGGTGGACTCAGTGGATATTCTTGAAATTGTATGAGAAAGGTCTTGCATATAAGGATAAGATGCCAATAAACTGGTGTCCAAAATGTAAGGTAGGGTGTGCTAATGAAGAAGTAGTTGATGGTAAGCACGAAAGATGTGGTAGTGATGTTGAGCAAAGAGAGATTAGCCAATGGGTACTTAAGATAACTGAATATGCTGATCGTCTTGATAGCGATCTTGATCTAGTTGACTATTTAGAGAGTGTGAAAATAAGACAAAGGAATTGGATAGGTAAGAAAACTTGGTATGATATTAAGTATAAGATTGTGGGGACAGAAGAATATATAGAGGTGTCAACGACCAGACCTGATACCCAGTTTGGATCTACATTTGTAGTGGTAGCTCCAGAACATCCTATAGTTGAGAAGTTGCTCCAGATTGCTTCCGAAGATAAGAAGGGAGAAATAGAGAGGTACCGAGAGGAGTCGAGAAGAAAGACAGAGATCGAGAGAGTTTCTGAAAGTAAAGAAAAAACTGGTGTAGATACAGGACTTAGGTGCGTTAATAGCATGACGGGTAGAGACTTGCCAATATATCTTGCGGACTTTGTCCTAGCAAGCGTTGGGACTGGTATGGTAGTGGGTGTACCCGCTCATGATAAGAGAGATTTTGATTTCGCAAAGAAGTTTAATATCCCTGTAAAACGTGTTATTGAGTCTACCGATGGTGAGAGGAGTGAGCCTACAAAGGTGGAAGAAGTTTATGAGGAGTATGGTAAGTGCTTTAATTCTGAATTCTTAGACGGTCTTAGCAGTGAGAAGGCAATGGTGAAGGTGGCGGATGTTTTGAAGGAGAAAGCTATGGGTTCCGTTGTAACTAGATACCATCTCCGAGATTGGATATTTTCGAGACAACATTACTGGGGTGAGCCTATACCTATAGTTCACTGCCCGAAATGTGGTGCGGTTCCTCTTCCTGAGGATCAGTTACCTCTTGAATTGCCTGTTGTAAAAAGTTATGAACCTACAGATACTGGAGAGTCTCCTCTTGCTAATATCAGAGAGTGGGTTGAAACTACATGTCCGAAATGTGGAGGTCCTGCTGAAAGAGAGACGGATACCATGCCTAATTGGGCGGGTTCTAGTTGGTACTACCTGAGATACGTAGACCCAAATAATTCGGACAAACTCGCTGACTATGATAAGATGAAGTATTGGTTACCTGTTGATCACTACGAAGGTGGTTCTGAACATGTAACACTTCATGTTCTCTATTCGAGATTTTGGCATAAAGTGCTATATGACCTTAAAATAGTTCCTACTCCTGAACCATATCAAAAAAGAACGATACACGGTGTTGTGTTGGGTGAAGGTGGCGTTAAAATGTCGAAATCACTAGGTAATGTTATTAAGCCTGATAGTTTAATAGATACCTATGGTGCAGATGTAACTAGGGCATATATGATGTTTATGGGGCCGTATGAAGGTGATGTAGTGTGGAACTCTGAAACGATCAATGGAGTCAAAAGATTTGTGTCGAAGTACTATGAGTTCCTTCTGAACCTATGGGACAGAAAGGGAAATCAGAACGAGGCCCAGAATAAGGATGTGGCAAGGTTGGTTCGAAAACTACAGGACAATCTGCTTTCCTTGAAATTCAATACAAGCATATCCTCTTTGATGGAATTCTTTAATGCGAACCAACATAACAGCTTTTCTGAAAAGGATGTAGAAAGCCTAATAATCTCTGCTGCACCAATATTTCCTCATCTTGCTGAAGAAATTTGGGAAAAAACAGGACATACTTACTCTGTACATATGCAAAATTGGCCAAAAGTAGATGAAAGTCTTCTTGTTGACGAAGAAATGGACATACCAGTACAAATAAATGGAAAAGTAAGGGGTAGAGTAAAGATTTTATCAAAAAGCATAGAGTCTGAAATCCTTGATATGATAAAGAAAAATGAATCATTGTCTTCTTACCTCGAGAACAAAGAAATAAAGAAATTTCTCTATATCCCGGGTAGGATGGTAAGCGTTGTTGTGTAGGCGTTTTCTGCATGTCTCAAGCTGAGTAAAATCTTTGACAAAGATAGCTGTATATACTATTATTTCTATATGGTTGGGGCACCTAATATTATATTGATATAACAGCATTTCTACTGTCCAAGAAACATGCCAAAATTGAACTGCCTACAATTAGCAAAAAGCTTGATCATTTTCCCTCTAGGACTTGTTCTTTTTTTCTTTCTTTCTGAATCGGAAAAAGTATATGGAGATTCAACAAATACAATTAATCTCCAAGGTAAAATAGTTCGCAATGATACTGGATATGAAGGTTTGAATGTTACAACAGGTAGTCCTTCTTGTGTGGTTAGTGGTAATGGAAACGACACCTGTGACTTCAGAGTTAGATACTACGATGCTACTTCTGGAGGTACACTCCTTCTTACAGAAGCCTTTGCCGACAAGGAGATAGGACAGTACAATGGTGCTTTTAATCTCTCTTTAGGTTCAGGATCGGTAACTGCTGGAACATATAGTACTTTAGATGAATTAGTAGCAGGTGAAGATGATGTGTATGTTGAGATTGGTTTTGATCCTGCCGGAGGTGCTTCTTACACTGAAACATTTACAAGAATGCCATTGCAGGCAACAGCATACGCAATTAGAGCGAAATATGCTTCTGCTGCTAATACTGCATTTAGATTTGATAACGCAACGGATTCATCAGGATATATATCACCTCTAGCAGGAATGGTGTATTTTGATACTACTGAGTCAACACTCAAAGTGTATGATGGTAGTGCTTGGGTAAATATTGGTAGTGGCTCAGGTGATTCCCTTTGGAGTGATTCTACAACTTTTACATATCTTACAGATACGACAGATCATCTGGTATTGGGTTCGGATACATATACTGCAATTGGAACAAGTGATCTTGCATTTTATACAGCAAGTCTGGGTAGTCATGCCCCATTCGCATACGATATGGGAGCAGAGAGACTTACATTAGCAGGAGACACTCTTAGATCTGGTCTTACAGTATATTCTGACTACACATCTACTGGAGCGTGGCCACTGGTAATGTTTAAGGCTGAGGATTCTGATTTTGACAATGCTGTGTTAGAAATTGTGCAGGATGGAACTGGTGCACTTGCCATATTTAAGAAAGGTAGTACAGAGGTATTCTCTTTTGAAAATGAAATGACCTTCTTTGTAAGACCTAGAGATACTAACCCAACGCAGTATGAAAACAGAATTTACAATGTAAATGGTACTTTGTATTGGAATGGAACAGCTTTAGCTACAAGTGCTGGTTCTTCTCTGTGGACAGACGGTGGTACATATACATATCTTACAAGCACGACAGACGATTTAGTTCTTGGTGGTAATACTCCAGGTACTTCAGCGTTCTTCTTTGATGTTTCTACTGGTAGATTGGGTATTGGTACAAGTACACCATCATCGTCATTAGATATTGCAGG
>CAZLAH010000009.1:0-5774 GCA_964557565.1 uncultured Candidatus Saccharibacteria bacterium | reverse complement strand
TAGATGTATCATCTCCTTCTTCTGGAGATCTTTGGTGGAATGGAAATAATCTTTACTTCTATGATGGCTCTAGTATGGTAGATCTTCTAGTGGGGGAAGCAGGTAGTGGAGCAGATCTTTTCTCTGAGAATGGTTCTGTAGCTAATGGAGGCTATTTAAATGTTCAACATAATGCAGATACATACTCTGTATTAGCAGATGGTTGGGTTTGTGTAGGGGGAAGTAATAACGCATCCTGTAGTGGTGGAAATTGGAAGAGTATAAAAGAACAAGGAGAAACGATAAGGCATGCTTTGAAGGGAGATTGGGAAGATGCTGATGCAGATGGGATTGTTAGAACGAGTATTGGTGATGCTTCTGTTTCAATAGAACCTGGCTTTAATCCAGGAACAGGCGCAGACGGGGATGTAACTGTTCAGTATAACACAAATATAAATGCAACAAGTCTTTCAATTGGAAGAGCATGTGCAGATGGTGGAGATGCTGTTAACTACAATATAACTGCATTTCCTTCATCTACAACTGCTACTTTGAGCTCTACTCCAAGTGTAGGTTGTTTGAAAGCTGGAGATGAAGTCTTGATAATTAATCTTCAGGGTACATATACGGCAATGGATAATACTGGAAACTATGAGACCTTGGAGGTAGATAATGTTAGTGGTTCTACGATAACATTTAAGAGCGCAAAGAAGAACTACTATGGGAACGGTTTGACAGATGATACCAATCTTGGAACAGCTGCAAATACTCAAAGAGTTATGTTGCAAAGAGTTCCAAATTACAAAAACTTAACAGTAAAAAGTGGTGTTAATTTCTATCCAAGTTCATGGAATGGAGTAAAAGGTGGAGTAATCTTCTTTAGGGCTAGCGAAAGTGCGAATATTAATGGAACAGTACATGCAAATGGTTTAGGTTATACAGGAGGTGATACGAGAGCAACATATGGTGGTTCAAATAGAAGTGGAGGAGAAGGTGGTGAGGCATATTGTGGTGTAGGTGGAAGTGGAGGAGCCAATACTGTTGCAGGAACGGCAGGTGCAGCTGGTGGCGGTGCTGGCCAGACTTCTACTGGCGGAGGTATAGGGTATTGTGGTGGTGGCGGTGGTGGTAGCGGTGCAGTTGGAAGTGCAAATAGAGGTGGATCCGGTGGTGGTGGTCAAGGATACACTGGATCTGGTGGTGGAGCTGGTTATGGTACTGCTGGTTTTGGTGGTAATGCTTATTCTGCAGGAAATGGAGGGGAGAACTCTTCTGGAAATGGAGGTACAAACAATGCTAATTCAAGTGGTGGTGGTGGTGGTACATATGGTACTGCGAATCTTTCAAAACTGATGTTCGGATCTGGAGGTGGAAGAGGTGTTGACTTCGAAGCAGAGGGTGATACTCGTGGATATGGAGGAAACGGAGGTGGGATAATTGGTATTTTCTCTACTAGTGTTGTTGTGTCTGGAAAGCTTGAATCGAAAGGTGTTAATGGGGCAGATAATTTGTATGGTGGGACATATGGAGGAGGAGGTGGTGGTGGTGCAGGAGGTTCAGTCCTAATTGGTGCTCGTAGCTTTAACTCTGGAACTTCTCTTGTTTCCGTTTCAGGAGGTACAGGTGGTGCTGGGACTTCCTATGCAGGTGGTGCTGGTGGTGCTGGTCGTATTGCTGTATATTACACTGATTCATATGTAGGTACTACAAGTAATCCTACTGTTACAAACTATTACGATGCTGGTTACAATTCATATGGTATGTTTGTTTCTCCTGTAGTAGCAACTCCAAATGCTCAAACTTACGACTATATCAGATGGAGTCAAGATCTAAATACATATGGAAAGATTGGATTCCAAACAAGAAGTGGAAACAGTACAAACCCATTGGATGGTACATGGGAAGGATGGAGACCATTTACATCTACAACTAACTACCTGATGCTCCAAAGCTCTGATACTCACACTCAATGGACAGGAACTAATGCTACTGTCTCAGAAGGTGATACTACAAGAAATGTAAATTTCTTCGAAGATGAAGACGAAACAACCGCTACAAATATAACTAAAGTTGTAAGTAGTACAAATGGAGGATATGCTGAGACAACAATATCAGCTACAGACCTTAGCAACTACGACTATATAACAGCTTGGGTTAGAGCATCTCAGGTTGGTAATACAATTAGATTGGGAATGGGTGAAAGTGCAGGTACAGAGCAATATGAGGAAATTACTGTTGACACCAGTGATACATGGCAGAAAGTATATTGGGATCTCTCAGATATTGCTTCTTCATCAAAAGATGGTGTAACTAAAATTAGACTTACAAATTTCTCCACCAACAGTAACACTATATACGTAGATAATGTAAGAGCAGAAAAGTTAAATACGAGTAATGATGGTAGTGAGATATCAAGTACACCAAATAACTATCTACAATACAGAGCAATATTTACAACAACTAATCTTGCATACAAACCAATACTTAGAAATGTAAATATCTCATACAACTCTGGATATCAAATTGTCATATATGACAACAACAATGTAAGACTTTACAACAATACAGGAAGTACAAAGTACTTGAAATTAGATGTAACTGCAGGTGGAACTTCATCTGCTTCTGGTAACGGTTTTGTTGCAGGAGTAGCAGTTTCAACAGTAGCTAATGGTGATGATGCAGTTGCATTTACATTCAATACTGCAGAGGTTTACAACAATCCAACATCAAAACTATTCTCTGTAATGAACAATAGTGTTGAGAAGATGTATCTTGATGCACAAGGTAACTTGTATGTCTCAGGAAGCATTATCTCAGGTAAAGGTATGGGTAATGTACTAACAAATAATTCTGGTTCTTCCGTTGTAGAAAAGACATTAGTTACGGTAGATCCAACAATGAATAATGCATTTACAACTACAACAGTACCAAACAATATGGGTGCATTTGGTGTTGTTACAGGTGTAAGTGTTAATGGTGATGTTAACAGTAACGGTGTTTGTGATAACGGAGATAGTTGTATGGTTGTATTTGAAGGTATAACAGATGTTTTAACTACAAGTGCAACATCTGCTTCTGTTGGTGACTATATTTACTCTTCAACAACAGCTGGTCAAGCAAAGAGATCTGCAGAGTTGGAGAATGGTATGATTGGTGTTGTTTCTTCAGTAGAGAATGCTGCTTCTGGGCATTTGAAGATGGTATTTAATTCTCAGAATAAGATATCTGCAGATTTGTACCTTAATGTAGGTTTTGACAAGAATGCATACAGAGATATATATACACTTCTTGCAACTGACTATGAATCAAAGACACTTGCAGAGAGAAGGGGACTTTTAGAGAACAATCAATCTGAATCAGTAATGTTTGATACATTCATTGATGGATTGAAGATGAATAGCAGTACTTCTGATACAGGACTGGATACAGATGAAAACAGAATGGGACTATGGGGTGGACTATCTATAGATGGTTCTACTACCGATATGGCTGGAAACAGATACTTTGGTAGTTCTACAGCAACATTATTAAAATCTTTCTACTATGACAGAACTCAATCTGGTAAACAGGGACAAGATTCTACACCAGAGACATTAGTTGATTTAGGAATTGATCCAAGTTGGTACAATGGTGTGTCTTTACAGACTACAAATCATATTTCTACATCATATAATGGTAATTTAATTGCAGTAACTGGTGCATATGGTACGGGTTCAGAGCATGGAGCTTTAGATATTACAGTTACGGGTTCTTCTGTAACTGGTTTAACAGCAAATATTGTTTCTACAGATGGTAGTTGTTCTGTAACAGGAGCAGCTTTAACCTTCAATACAGACTATGAATTTAGAGCAGGTAGTTGCTCTGGATCTACAATAAATATTAATGTTAAGAGAGCAGAATACAATAGTGGAGATAAATTTAGGGTAGCAAGTTGGTTAGTAGAACCAGAGACAGTAAATGACAGAGGAGAAGGTAGAGTATTTCCACAGAAGAGTTTGATTCTTGCAAGTAGGGATGCTTCAAATGGATACTTAACAATTGTAGATGCTGATACTCAGTTGGTATGGATGAAATTTACTCAGTCTTCAACAGGTGAGGTGTTTGGTGTTTCTTCAAATAGTAGTATGTCTTCAATCGCTATGATTAATGGTGAGTTATCAGTAGGTATGAATGGTAGTAGTGCTACTGGTATGTATTCTATTCAATTTAATACAGAGAAATCGTTTAAGTATAGTACAACAGGAAAGAGTATTTCTAATAAAGTATCATCAGACAGGAATATAGCTAATACCTATAGCTTAGTAAATGCTTCTGAAGCATTAGTAAGTAATATTGTTAATGATGTAAGTAGTAATGTTGTATGGAATAAACCTACACAAGAGACTACAGTTACAGGATGGGGATATATACAAGGAAATGGAACTCAGTATATACAAGAAGATGTATTTTTACCTTATAACTTTAATAGTGTTCCTGTTGTTGTAATGGTAGCTACTGGGCAGAAATCATCAACTCCCCCAACAAAGCTCTCCGATTGTTCCTCCTATTATAATAACTTTGAATCATTTCCGATTAATCAAAGAACTAATAGAGTTTTAGCATATCTCAATTCTAGTACTAATTTTAGCTCAAGTTCTTACTACTGTTATACATGGACTGCTACAGGTACTGTATCTCCAAAACAAATTACTGCGGCTGCTACTGGTGCTACTGGCGTTGATGGGGGAATAACTGTAATAAACATAACAGACAATAGCTCTGCCAATTTCGCAATAGGTTCTCAGATGGCACAAGTCCTTTGGCAAAATGCAGTTGCATTAGATAGTAAAGGAAATTTGTATTTTACAGATAATGACGATACAGGAAATAAAACTTTTTTATATGTATATTATGGAGTACTTGCTAAAACTACTGAAACTTCTTGGGCCTCTGGGATAAGTGGATACTATGGAAACAATTATGCTAGTGGGTGGAGTGTGAATGGTCCTACTATACTGGGAACAAATGCTACTAATCAAATAAAAGATTTGTATATAAGAGAAGGTACTTCTACTATTGATGGAGAATCCAATACAATATATGTTGGTACTTCCTTAGGTGTTTCAGTAATACAAGAAAAGCAATCAGGAAACGCAACCCTAGCAGACGGGTTAGATGAAAGAAACGGTTCTGTAAAATATTACACCAAAGACTACATCTCTGAGCAAATGGTAGGGGATGTAAGAGGTATGTGGCCATTAAATGGAGCTCTAACGGATACCTCTATAAAAGCAAATACACTTACAAATAATGGAACAGTTACCTTTGGATCGGGTGTAAGAGGACAAGGGGCAGTATTTAGTGGGTCAAATAATTTCTCTGTTTCTAACTCCTCATTAGATACAGCTGATACAACACCATTGACTGTCGGAGCCTGGGTTAAATTTAATTCAGCTGGATCATATACTATTTTAGATAAAGGGCAAGGAAGTGGGTTTAGATATACTTTGAAAATTTTATCTTCAAAGGCAGTTTTTGATGCAACAAAGAATGGAGTTGCAACTTACTCTGCAACAGGATCTACAACATTAGAAGCAGGACAATGGTATTACATTACAGGTACATTTGATGGAACTGCAAATGCAAATGGTATAAAGGTATTTGTAAATGGAGAATTAGAAGGTGTTGGTACATATGGATCGTCTGCTGCAGCTGCAACTACAGGAACATTAAGGATAGGAAGCAATTACTTAGGTTCTGGGGGTATGGTAGGTTCCATCGACGAACCATTTGTCACAGCTACAGCTATACCAGCA
>CAZLAH010000008.1:23742-28379 GCA_964557565.1 uncultured Candidatus Saccharibacteria bacterium | reverse complement strand
AGTTGGAAGAATGAAGACATTCAAGTGTTTAAGGGAGGTAACGACTATCTTAATCTTTGGAAGCAAAGTAAGAATGATTTTGTAAAAAATACTATTCAAAATATTAAGAAGAAGTATTCTCTGGAGAAATATTCTAAGATAATACTTTTTACTGTGTATCCTGGTATTGGTCACGATAAAGAAATTGTTAAGGCAATACAGAATAGTCCAAAAGATTGGTTCTGGTTTGTAAGGCATCATCCAAAGAGTGATACTAGATCAGAGAGTATTCAACAAAGAATTGGAGATGTAGAATGTGGTTTTGTTGTGGATGATATTGTTTCTGTACCGCTTTTTGCATTGATAGCTGTTTCTGATATTCATATTACAGAGAGATCTTCTGTAGTTATTGAGTGTGCAGAAATGGGTGTACCATCAATTGTTACAAAGGAAGAGAGTCAAGATCTTTTTAAGTCTCTATTTGAAGAAAAGATGGTATTATTTAGTAAGAATACAGACGAAATTTTGAAAGCTATTCTTACTAGTGAGAGAAAGATACCAAGTGAAGGGAAGAATAGTGATGATATTGAAAAATTAATTGAAATTATTGATCACATCTATGCACATCATAATTGATGCAACTACAACTCAAGACCAATTAGCGTATGCAGGTATAGGGCAATATACTAAAAATATTGTTCTACATCTTGCGAAGGAATTTCCCTCAACAAAATACTCTGTATTACTTTTTGATGAGAAAGTATCTACATTAGACAAGGAGATATCAAAATATGGAAATATCGAAATAGTAAGAATAGGGAGATATTGGATCAATGATTACAAAAATGATCTGGTATATTACCTACAAGTTCTTCCAAAGATTAAAAAAATAGCTAAGAAAGATTCCATATTCTTCTCTCCATACTTTTGGAGAAACTATCCATCATATTCCATGCCGACAGTTCTTTTTGTACATGATATGAATCTTCCTCTCTTCAATATGTACTCTCAACAATCTCCTGCTCACAATGTAATTCGGAAGATACAGTATTGGTTCAGTATGAATAAATCTCTTAAGTGTAAATATATACTGTGTAATTCGGAGACTACGAAAAACGACTACCTTAAATACTACCCTCAATATCCAAAAGAAAATGTAGAAGTTACATACTTAGGAGTAGATATAAAGGAGGAAGAATATCCATTGGAAAAGATATTACCTACAGATTACAAAGAGCGAGGATACCTAATATATCTAGGAGGTGGTATAAACAAAAACAAGAATTCAATAGGGGTCATAAAGGGATATGTAGAATTTCTTAAATTATTGAAAAAAGATAATCCTCCATACTTAGTAATAGCTGGAGGAAAGTTTCAGAACAAATCACAACCCGAAGTAAAAGAACTATATGATGAAATAGCTAAGAATGATATCCAAGATTCTGTAATCTTTACAGGCTTCTATCCAGATGAAAGTACATACTCTTTGTTAAAAAATTCTTTTGCATTCATACATCTTTCTTTGTATGAGGGATTTGGTATTACAGTAGCTGAAGCGTTAAGATCGAAAGTACCAACAATATTGCATAGTAATCCTGTATATGAAGAACTTTTTAAAGATGTATCCGTAATGGTTGATGGTTTAAATGCAAAGGAAGTAGGTGAGAGTATATTCGATGTATATTCTAACAAAGAGAAATATATGAGTATGGTTAGTAGGGGGTATGATCTTTCAAAGGAGTATACATGGGAGAAGGTAGCAAAGAGAACACATGAAGTGTTTGAAAGAGTTTTTTCTTTGTAATTTAGGATATTTCTAAAATATCTAGAAAATAGTAAAATATACTATGTTGGATATATTGGCATACATAGTACTTGGGTTGGTTGCATTGTCAGGTTTAGTCCTGACAGTACTATCTTTCCCTGGTATATGGCTAATATTCATATCGACTTTCTTTGTAGCATGGATGGGTGATTTTCAGCAAGTATCTCCATTAGCTTTGTTAATAATCTTTTTCATATCTTTAATGTCTACATTAGTAGACAATGTAATTATGGCTATGGGGGCGCAGAAGCTTGGTGGTACTGGTTGGGGAATGGCTGGTGCAATAATTGGAGGGATTGTAGGGTTAGCAGTTGGTAATCTTGTAGGTATGTTTGTAGGTCCTGTGATAGGGGCTACAGCTTTTGAATTGCTTTTTGCTCATAAAGACTTCAAACAGAGTTTAAAAGCAGGGATTGGATCATTCATAGGGTTGTTGGTTAGTATTGTTTTAAAGATTGGTATAAATGTTGGTATCATAGTGTATGTTGTTTCTGTGCTAATTTAGAAGTTCATAATTTTGTAATGATTCTAGGTTAGAATTTCTTCATGTTAGTATTTATTGATGAATCCGGAGATCCAGGTCTAAAAATAGAGAAAGGAGCTAGTCGCTTCTTTATTGTTGCTGCATTAATATTTAAGAAAACAGAAGAAGCTCGAAAAGTTGAAAAGAAAATAATAGCTTATCGCAAAAAGAAAAAAATATCTCCCAAGTATGAATTTAAATTTAACAAAACAAGGAAGGATTATATTGTCGGTTTCTTGAAAGAGATAAATTCAAGTGAATTTGAGATTCGCTATTTAGTTCTGGATAAAAGAGTGCTCAAGGAGTCGATGATCGGAAGTCTCCGGCTTGGATATGCTTTCTATAGCCATTTTCTAAGGTTACTATTGTTAGATGACTTAAATCTCAAGCATATAAGATTAGTAATTGATGGAACTATGAAGAGAGAACTAAGGAAGTCCTTCGGTGTTTACTTGAGAAAAAATAGGAATTCTTTATTTAAAATTAAGCTTAAAGTGATGAATTCGAAAAATGATAATTTAATACAACTAGTTGATGTTATTTCCGGGAGTATCAGGAGGAGTTATGAAAAAGAAAAGGGAGATTCTAAAACCTACGTTAGTTATATAAAAGACAAAATAACTATTGTTAAACGGGTGAATGAAGACGATCTGGTCCCTATTCTGAAATAAATTCAAAAATGCGCACCAAATGGTGACAGTTCGGAAACCAGATCTTTACACTAAGATTATACTCCTCTCACATTCCTCCTGTAAATATATTTAATCTTTTGTCTCAAATACAAATTCCCAAACATATCTTCTACTATGTAAGTATCCTCATCTTTTGCAAAGACTCTCTTTAAATCTAAACCTTTAGGAATCTTTAAATTAAAAACATTCTTCTTCGGTACAATCTCTTTGTACTCTCCACTTCCCATCTGTATCTCGTAAAAATGCTCTTCTAGAAAATCCAAAGCTGTTACCGCTACTATTACATCTTCATTCATAAAGAGGGGACGAATAGTCTCAAAGAATTTCAATTCTTTTACTAATTCCCTTTCTTCATTGTAAATCTTAAATACAGTAGAAAATTCATCTTTTGAATAAATCATATAATGCTCAATACCACAAAAAAGAAGATTCTCTCTCCCAAGGCCTACAAACTCATTACTATTTCTTTTTGAAATACTTCTTAATTCATCCGTTGCGGTGTCCAAAAGAAAAACATCAGAATCCTTAACAAGTAAAACATTTTCTTTGTTAACCCATATTACTTGTTGAACATTTGATATATTCTCAATTAAGGAAAATGAGTAATCCTTTTTCAAAGGGATGAAAATGCTTACAAATGAAGATAGCAGTACAGTTAAAATCCTTACATATTCCATATATATCTTGAACTAAATTAACTACCTGGATGTGGATTTTCTCCTGATAATCTCCCAGGATATGATTTGTACCCTAATGTAGGAACAAGATCCCAATTCACATCGAGATACCTAACAGGGTTTACATGAGTATTACTTGCTCTGTCTTTTCTAACAGTAAAATGAAGATGATATCCTAAAGCCTGGCAATTCCACATACCACTGTTTCCACTTACGCCTAGTACATCACCTTTTTTTACAAAAGTACCAATCTTTGCAGATATCTTACTGAGATGGAAATATCCTGTATACATACCGTTGCTCTGTTTAACTAGTAGATATTTCCCACCCGAGTTACATTCACCTTCTTTGTCGGTACCTACTGAAACAACTTCTCCATTTCCTACTGCCAATACCTTCTCATTCTTCACCCCAAAATCTATACCACTATGTGGCTTCTGATATTCGGTATTACCATACCATTGTGTAACTCCAAATGTCTTGTCTAAAGGAAAGGAGAATGGCTTTTTAGTCTTTCCGCTTAAATCTGAGAAAGTATTGTCTAAGGTATATTCTTGAGAGATATCTTCGAAAATATTGTATTTTGAATTAACAATTCTGTATCTAACGATAAGCTTTAGATCTTTGTATCCCTTGCTATGTCCTGCTACTAAATCAAAAGAATCACCGTTTTGTGTATATGCTTTAATTGGTATTCTCTGTATATCCTCATATACAGCCATTGTCATATTTGGAGATATTTGTAGAAGAGTGCTTCTGTCTAACTTCTCTTTACAAGAAAACCAACTACTAATATCAAAGAGATCATTTTTACAAATGTACTCATCAACTTGAATATATATCTTGTCTTTAAGTTTTCCTTCTACAATTGTTGAATACAGGTTTGTAACAGAGTAACTTTCTACTTTTGTAATTGACAGCTGAGGGATATCACAAGAGAA
>CAZLAH010000008.1:4645-23642 GCA_964557565.1 uncultured Candidatus Saccharibacteria bacterium | reverse complement strand
AGTGTTACGGTGGCGAAGCAAGAATCGCAACAAAGAAAGAGTAAAAGAATTGTAGCAATTACCAACGATATGTATATCTTCATACAAAAAATATACCTTTTAGATATGAAAAAATTCTTAAATTAATCTGTTAGTGATATAATCGAGGGATTACTTTGTATCACAACACTATGTTCAAATTCCTTAGTAATCTGTTTGATTCAAATGAGAAACAGATAAAGAAAATACAACCGATAATTGAAAAGATAAATGAATTAGAGAGTGATATATCTAAGCTTTCCGATGAGGAATTAAGATCTAAGACTGAGGAATTTAGAAAGATTCTTGGTGTTGACTTAGAGCAATCTAGAAAAGAATTTACAACACTAAGTGATATTGATTTAGAAAAGAAACTCACAGAAGAGAGAAAAAAACTAATGGAATTAATGCCTGAAGCTTTCGCTGTTGTAAGAGAAGCTTCCAAGAGAGTTGCAAATCACAGACATTTTGATGTTCAGCTAATGGCTGGATATGTTCTCTTTGATACTAAAGTTGCAGAGTTGTTTACAGGTGAGGGTAAGACTTTAGCAGCAAATCTACCTTTGTATTTGTATGGTTTAACAGGAAGAGGTTCCCATTTGGTTACAGTAAATGATTACCTAGCAAGAAGAGATGCCGAATGGACAGGACATATTCTTAATTCCATAGGTATTACTGTTGGTGCAATTAATTCTGGTAAACAGTATAGATTCATAACGGATGAAGAAGCTATTAAATTAAAGGGTGATGATGCAAAGAAACTCATAAAAGAAAGAGATGACAAAGAAAAGAAATCGGGTAGATTGAAATATGATCATATGAGTGGTGTAAATCTTGTAGAGTGCTCAAAGCAAGAAACATATGCTTGCGATGTTGTATATGGTACTAACAGTGAATTTGGTTTTGACTATCTTAGAGACAATATGGCTCGAAGTATGGAAGAGAGAGTACAAGGTCCAAAATATTTTGTCATAGTAGACGAAGCAGACTCCATTCTCATCGATGAAGCTAGAACCCCATTGATCATTTCTACAAGTGCAGATACAGCAAATGATATGTACAAACAGTTTGCATCATTGGTTAAGACTCTCCAACCAGAAAAACACTATGCAGTAGATGAGAAGGCTCATGCTGTTTCTTTAAATCATGCTGGTATGGATGCTGTGGAAAAAGCATTGGGTGTAAGTAATATATATGAGAATGCTCAATTTGCATATCATTTAGACAATGCATTGAAAGCAAAAGAGCTTTACAAGTTGGATGATGAATATATGATTCGTAATGGGGAAATCCTCATAGTTGATGAATTTACAGGAAGAGCTATGGAGGGTAGGCGATACAGTGAAGGTTTACACCAGGCAATTGAAGCTAAAGAGGGTGTTGAAGTTAAGAAAGAATCCAAGACAATGGCAACAATTACTCTTCAAAATTTCTTCAGACTTTACAAGTATCTCTCAGGAATGACAGGTACGGCATTAACTGAAGCTGAAGAATTTGCATCAATATACAAATTGGATACCATTGTTGTACCTACAAATCGAGATGTAGTGAGAAAAGATTACAATGATGTAGTTTACAGAACAATGGAGGGTAAGTTTAGAGCAATTGTTGAAGATATCAAAGAGCACAATAAAAATGGTCAACCAATACTTGTTGGTACTACCTCTGTAGAGAAATCAGAATTACTTTCTACTATGCTTTCTAAAGAAGGTGTTAAGCACAATGTTCTTAATGCAAAACAACATGAAAGAGAAGCTGTTGTTGTTGCTGAAGCTGGACAGTTAGGTGCTGTGACAATTGCAACCAATATGGCAGGTAGAGGTACAGATATTGCTTTAGGTGATGGTGTTAAAGAAGTTGGAGGTTTGTATGTGATTGGTTCTGAAAGACATGAATCAAGAAGAATCGATAATCAGTTAAGAGGTAGATCTGGAAGACAGGGAGATCCTGGTGAATCACTCTTCTATGTCTCCTTCGAAGATGATCTAATGAGGATATTTGGAGGTGATCGTATGAAGATGATAATGACGCAGGTTGGTATGGATGATGACATGCCAATATCAATGGGTATCCTTGGTAAAACAATTGAGAATGCACAAAAGAAAGTAGAAGCAAATAACTATGATACTAGAAAAAGATTAGTAGAGTATGATGATGTCTTAAATCAGCAGAGAGAAATAGTATATACACTTAGAAGAAAGATATTGGAGATACAGTTTAAGAAAGATGTATCTTTGAAACCATCTGATCTTAAATCAGATCTTAAACTGCTTAAAGACATCGATGTAGATGGTATTCAAGATTCTCTAGATGCATTCTCTTTGGCAAGGGAAAACACTTGGGATATACAATCACTTGATCAGTTCAAATATCCTGTATCTACATTAGATAAATGGATATTGAAGAAAGTTTGGGAATATATTGATTTCCTCGTAGCTTCACAGTTGCAAGATGATATGAAGATAGATAATATTGAGGAAAGAAAGCTGTATTCTCAAATTACTAATCTACTTACAGAAGAATTAGAAGGTTACATAATCAAGGAATTAGGGTACAAAGACCCAATAGACATGTTTAGATATATATACTCCTTAAGCAGTGTGGAAAGAGTACAGTATCTAAAAAGAATATCCTTGTATGGTTTCTTAATACATATTCACAATATTGGTTTGGAACCAATGCAAATGCTTTCTAGATATCTCATACTACAATCATTTGACAATTTCTGGATGGAGCATCTAGATACTATGACAGATTTAAGAGAGGGAATATCTTTAAGAAATCTTGCTCAAAGAGATCCTTTGGTAGAGTACAAAAATGAAGGTTTAAGTATGTTTGATGAAATGTTAAAGAAGATAGATGAATTTGTAGTTACTAGATTCTTCAAAGTAAGATTGGTTAAGAAAGAGCAACAGCAACCAATTAAGGTAAATACAAATCAAGATAGTAGACCAGGGAAGGTTGGGAAGGTAAAAACTATAACGAAGGGAAAGAAAGTAGGAAGAAACGATCTCTGTCCTTGTGGTAGTGGTAAAAAGTACAAGAAGTGTTGCTATCCAAAGTATGAGTAAATACCTTTTTCTATGGGATTATTGACACACTATAACCCCTATATTATTCTAAATAAACAATGTTTGTTAATTAAATACCTTTATGGCTGATACCAAGAAAAACAAAAAGGAAGAATTGATTGCTCCAAGAAAGAGTGTTCATGTTGTATTCTTTTCCTGTCCACATTGTGGAGATGAAATTGATGATATAAAGCTATGTCCTGATTGTGGTGAACCAATGAAAGTAATAGATGTAGTTGAGAAATTTGGTGAAGATGCAGAAAGATTCCTTAAAAGAGTTGAAAAGAGAGTAGAGAATGGTAAACAAACTACTGAGGAGGAAGAAGAGGACTATGAAGGAATTGAGAAAGAAGAACCTAATATCATACTGATGGGTGGAGATGAAATCATTGAAGATGGAGGAATAGATCCTACAAAAGAAGATGATGGCTCTCTTGATGTCATATTCCCTGATGATGATGAAAGTCCTGCTAAGGTTGCAGATGTAGAAGTAGACGATGATCTTACAAAAGCTTTAGAACAATTAGATTCAGAAGATGATGATAATGTATCTTCTGAAGATTTCGGATTTGAAGATGGTGATATCCCCGAGCTATAATAGCTCATGTCAGAACTTAAAAACCTTTTTCCCCGTGTAGCTATCATCGCTGATCAAATGATCGCGTATGGAGGTGCAGAAAGAGAAATGTTCTCAATGTTGAAGCTACTACCATATGCAGATATTTTTACAATCACCATAGATAAATCTAAATTCCCTCAATTAAAACAGAAAGTATATACAAGCTTTGTACAAAAGCTCTCAAATATCCTTCCTAGAAATTTCTACCGACACCTAAAAGTACTAACACCATTTGCATATGAGAAATTTGATCTAAGAGGATACGATCTTGTAATTAGCATATCTGCTGGCCCTGCAAAAGGAATCATAACTGGTATATATCAACCACATATTGCCATGGTCATGACACCTCCAAGAAGCCTTTGGGACAAAGAATTGAATATAAGAGGATCAAAACTCAAAAACATATACAAACCCATATCTGAAATACTAAACGTATACATGAGAATGTGGGATATTGGTATATCAAAAAGAGTAGATTACTGGAGTGCTAATTCCAAATTCATATCTCGAAAAATCAAAAAGATATACAGAACTGATTCAGAAGTAATACATCCAGGAGTAGAGAAAAAATATTTTGAAAAACCAAAAGAACTTCTAATTGAGAAAGTAAAAGCAAAATACAAACTACCTAAAGATTTCTTTCTTGTAGTTTCTAGATTGTATGATCACAAAAGAGTAGATTGGGCAATTAAAGCATGTAAAAAAGCAAAAAGGAACTTAGTAATAGTTGGAGAAGGTCCAGATATGGGATATTTAAAAAATGTCGCAAATGGAAATGAAAATATACAGTTTTTGAACTTTGTAAAAAACGATGAAGAAGTAATAGTGCTTTACTCACTTGCACAGGCATTACTGTTTTGTAGTATAGAGGATTTTGGACTAACTCCTGTAGAAGCAATGGCATCAGGTACACCAGTTTTAGCATATGAAGAAGGAGGAGTTCTTGAGACAGTAAAACCAAAAATTACAGGAGAATTCTTCAAAGATATTAAATCCTTAATCTCCTTACTTATCTATTTCAACAAAAACAGATATAATAGCAAAGATATAGTCAAACAGGCTAAGAAATTCTCAGAAGAGAAATTTCTACTTAATCTAGAAAGATATTTAAGGAAGGTATATGAAGAAGAGAATAAAAGGAAGAATGGATGATGTAAGAATAGCTGTAGCATGTGAGCCATTGTATAAAAAGGGAGGAGCAGAAACACATCTTAAATATATATTAGAGGCATTTCCAAATTCAGAAGTATTTACCGCATATTACGATGAGAAATTTGTATTAGAGAATTTCCCTGGAGTAAAAATACATCACTCCTTCATGCAATATTTACCAAACAAAGAATACCTTCGAGAATTGTATTTACTTTTTCAACCTTTAGCATACAAAAGCTTTAGATTCAAAAACTTCGATTCTGTAATCTCTCTCTCAATAGCATTCGCTAAGTTTGTAAATCCTAAAAACATAAAACATATTGATATATGTATGTCCCCTCCAAAATTCTTTTGGCAAAAAGAAAGTAGAACCGTTAAAGGTGCAGATCAATATGCAGGATTTAAGAAATTACTCTTCAATTTCTACTCATTCTTCATGGATACTGTAGCTGAAAAAATTTGGAAGAGTTGGGATTTAAAAGCAGCTAAATCTTGTGACAAAATAGTTGCCATATCTGAGGTTGTAAAGAAAAGAATTAAAAAATATTACAATCTAAATGCAGATATAATACATCCTCCAGTTGAGGTTTCGTTGATCAAGAAAGCAAGGAAGGTAAACAGAAAAGAGAATTGGTTTTTGTATTTAGGTAGGATAGAAACATACAAGGGAGTAGATTTGGCAGTAAAAGCATGTGCTAAATTAGGAGTACCTCTCAAAGTAGCAGGTACAGGTGCAAATATGGAAGCCATGGTATCTTTAGTTAAAGAATTGAATGCGAAGGGATTGATAAAGTTTCTCGGACAGGTTTCCGAAGAGGAGAAATTTGATCTACTTTCTAAAACAAAGGCCTTAATATTCCCTGTTAAAGACGAAGATTTTGGAATTGTGCCTGTAGAAGCAAATGCTTCAGGTACTCCAGTAATTGCATACAGAGAGGGTGGTGTTTTGGAAACAATCAGTGAGAAAAATCCTAAAACAGGAGTATTCTTTGATGAATATACAGAAGAATCTCTAACAAGAGCTCTTAAGAATTTCAAATCGGAGGATTTTAATCCAGAGAATTGTAAAAAACAGGCTGAAAACTTTGCATCTGAGATATTTGTATATAAGCTGCAAAACTATGTCAAAGATGCTTTACAAAAAAGTTAAGAGGGTATTAGATATCGTAGTATCTAGTATCTCTCTTTGTATTTTTTCCCCTTTACTGCTTTTGGTATACATACTCATTTGGTTGGAAGATAGAAGTGAGGTTTTTGTAAAAGAGCCAATTAGAATTGGTTTAAATGGAAAAGAATTCCGTATGTATAAGTTCAGAACGATGATTCCAAATGCCCATAAAGAAATTCTCACTAATTCCAAATACTCTCACCTAAAAAAAAAGTGGCAGGAACAAGATGGAAAGTTAAGGATAAATGAAGATAGCAGAATCACAAAGCTTGGAAGTATTCTTCGTAAAACAGATATTGATGAATTACCACAATTGCTCAATGTGCTAAAAGGAGAAATGTCCATAGTAGGTCCAAGACCAATGTATGGGATGGAAATAGAGGAGCATTTAAAGAAATATCCGAAAGATTTAGAAAAAATAGAGGAAATATTTACTGTAAGACCTGGTATCACAGGTATATGGCAGGTATCAGGAAGAAATGACATCATATTTAAAAATAGGGTACAGATGGAATATGAATATAGTAAGAACTACAACATACTTTTGGATTTGAAGATATTCCTTCTCACACCGTATGTAGTATTTACTAGAAAGGGTGCTCATGGGTAAAGACACAGTTACCATAATAAAATCGATTAACTATTCAGAAGCAGACAAAATACTAACAGTATACGGTAGGGAATTAGGTAAGTTTTCTCTCATTGCCAAAGGAATTAGAAAAATAAATAGTAAGAATAGGGGTAATATGCAAACCCTTTCTACAAGCAAAGTATCCTTCTTTGAAGGAAAAGGTATCCCTATACTGACAGAGTCGGAGCTCATAACCAATTTAGATATAGAGGATGTAAACATTCAGAATGTGAGAAGAGTACTCTTTCTTTTGAATAAATTTCTTCAAGAATATGATCCATATCCTAAGCTTTTTGATGTATTACAAAGTGCTTTACAAAAAGAATTAGATCTTGAATCAGTAAACAAATTAAGAATAATATTTCTCAAAGAGATGGGTTTCTTGGAAGACTTCTCTACATGTATATACTGTCGTAGTACCGATGATTTAAAATATTTAGATAGTGAAAATTTTGCACTTGTTTGCAAAAATTGTTACAGTAAAGGTAAAGGAAAACCATTAGGTAAAACACCTTACTCATCACAAATACTTACTAGAGCCTTAGATAGATATATTAAGAAAGTAGTAGAAGAAATATAATGAAAATAAATACTGCCTTTAAAATACTCATTACAATTTGTATTTTTTCTTTTGTCTCTTTTACAAATATATTTGCACAATCCGGAGAACCAGGAGAACCATTTGAAGGATCTACACATCCACTTACAGTAAATGGAAAAGTAGATAGGGATATATATTCATTACTTTCCATATCCCCTTCTTTTGTAGAAATAAGGCAATCTTCAACTGTAACACTTACATTGTTAAACCCAGATGGTACACCAAAAGCTGGAAGAACTATTCAGATATATATTGATGGTGATTCAACAGGTGTAAGTATATCTCAACCAAATATATCAAACAGTAATGGGGAAACTACTGGATTAGTATCTTCTACGATACCTGGAACGTACAATGTATGTGCTAAGGATACTACTGATGGTTTTGATATCTTACTTCTTGATTGTGAGACAGGATATGTAACACCAGTACCAGTGCCTAGCATATTTGCTGAGCCACCATATACCAAAGGTACATCAAATTCCATACTTTGGGATATATCAGGATCATCTTCTTACCAATATCTTACACAAGCAAGCAAACTATCTACTTTCAACACAATTGCTTTACAAAGTAATTGGCTTGAAACGAAGGGATACAATTTTCAAAATCTAGAAAATGGACAAATATATTTCTACAGAGTAAAAGCTAGAAATATATATGGAGGAGAAAGTGCTTGGTCTAGCTCTGTATTTAGTGTACAAGATAACTTAGGACCAGCAATCACTATACTTGATGTTTCTTCAATTGGAGAAAACAACACCTCTGTATGGGATCCAGAATATACGGTAAGTATTAGGTACAGAGTAAAGGATAATGTGGGAGTCTCTGATAAAGACTTTTGGTGTCTACTTTCAGATTCTTCAAAAGATGAATGCGAATATACCCATGTGACAAATGGAGATATATGGGAAGTAACGATTAAGCTGAAAGATTTGCAAATAGTTGAGGAAAATAAATTACTTAATCAGTACTTCTTCTGTGTTGAAGTAGTAGATTTAGTAGGTAATGTAACTAGGAACTGTGAGGCAAAAATTGACATTCCAACCCCTTCTGGAGAAGAAGAACCTAAACCTCCTGTAATACCTCCAGTAAAACCGAAACCAAGTATAGTAGAAACCATAACAGAGGTAATTGATAATACGATTGGAAAGATAGAACCAGTAGTAGTTCAAGATAGTACAATCACATTTGCAGCAGCGAACCTTGCTGTAGGTTTTTCTATTTTACTTGGAGGCTTAACATCACTACCATCCTTCCTCTTTCAAGTAATATTAGCACTACTTAGCCTGCTAGGTTTTAGAAAGAAAGGTAATATTTCTGGGTATGTATATGATTCTGTCACAAAGGAACCAATCTCTCAGGCCATAGTTAGAGTATTCAATGAATCAAATGAATTAGTATGGACAGATGTTACAAATGGTAACGGATATTTCACTAGCATAGATATGCAAGATGGAGAGTACTCAATGAAGATAACTGCTAGAAACTATACTTTCCCATCTAAAATAGTATTTGGAAAAACAGATTTCCCATTAGAAAACGTATACCATGGAGAAGAATTCTTAAGTATTCAAAACAAGATTCCTGATTACAGTATCCCATTAGACAGAGAAAAGATGCCTAAAGTAGAGGAGCTATTCCAAAAATTTCTCTCTAGAACAAAGTATCTTTGGAAATCACTCCACATTGTAATCTTCATGGTAGGCCTCGTATTCAGTCTTTACTCTCTTTCAGTTTCCCAAGTATGGTGGAACTATCTAATTGTCTCTTTGTATATACCTGCACTCATAGCCTTGGTCATCTCATTCTTTGGTAACAGACAGAAGTATGGCAAAGTAGAGGATGAGAAAGGAAAGAGATTGCAAGATGTAATCGTTGGTTTGAAAGAAGACGAGTTTGACAAGTTAGTATCTAAAAGAGTTACAAACAACAAGGGAGAGTATCGTTTTGTAGTTAACAGCGGTACATATTCTGTAGTTATACTTAATTCCGAATACAAGGTAATTACAGAGAAGGGTCTTTCTAGTATTGTAGCTAAGAACAAGGGTATGAACATAGTGTGCCCTAATATTGTAGTAAAGAAGTTAGAAGATACGACAAAGGAAGAGGTAGTAGAACCTTTAGAAGAACTTTAGGGGAATGTTGAAAAAATCTCTATGTACTGGTATTATCTCTTTGTCATATGGGTGTATAGCTCAATTGGTAGAGCAAGCGGCTCTTAACCGCTAGGTTCAGGGTTCGAGCCCCTGTACACCCATAAGCCACATGATGATTAAACAAATTTCCACAAAAACAAAAAAGGATATTTTAAAAAAGTTGGTTGAGATTCACAAACTTTGTATATTAGAAACTAACTCAAAATATTATGACTCAGAACAAATAAAGGAGTGGATCTCAAGTGTAAATATAAAAAATATTCAAGAGCAATTGACGAATTCTTCCTGGATAATTGTGAAAGAGAAAGAAACTATTGTAGGATTTGCACAATATTGTTTGAATGAGAGTGAAATATACCAGATACAAATTCTTCCACAATATCAAGGAAAAGGATATGGTAGAGAATTGTATAGATACATTGAAAAAGAATTTAGAGATAAAAATATTGCAACTATTTCACTGTACTCAACCTTGAATGCTGTTTCTTTTTATGAAAAAGTTGGATTTAAGAAAATAAAAAACATAAAATTCAATCTTTCTAAAACAAAGGTAGAAATGATAGAAATGAAAAAATCTTTTTAAATTTCTAGCAACCCATCTAACCCCAAGCTCAACGATTTATCTTATTACAAAGGGAACTATACTGCTTTTGTTACGATTAGTTAATCTACTATAAGATATCCTTCGACATATACAATTCTCCTTTCATATATCCCAACTTCTCATAATACTTCCTAGTACCAATAGCTGAAATAACAGAAACCTTCTTTATCTTGTTCTTCTTGGATATCTCCTCTGCGATACTAACCAAAGACCTTCCTAAACCCAAATGCTGTGACTCTCCAACACTCTCATCCTGTATCCCCACAACCTTCCCATACACATGAACCTCTCTAATGATACTTCCTCCATTTAACTCCTCTATGAAATTCTTGTTAATTAAATCATTCTTAGGAATAGACAACCTCAAAAAACCACATATCCGGTCATCCTTCTTAGTCTTGTAAGAAATGAAAAACTCTTTACTAACAGAAGTCTTGTATTCGACCTTCTCTAAAACAATATCCTTCCACTCAATACTCTCCCCCTTAATCTCTCTACTCCTAATATCATTAAGCTTAACCTTCTTTCTTTGTAATTCATTCTCTACAATCTGTCTTAAATTTGTTTTCTTGTTACCAGCCTCAATCTCATTTGATGGTATATCCCTAATGATTCTTGAAAGCCTACAATATCTAGGAGTAGAAGGAATAGTCTTTGAAAGAACCTCTACTAATTCCTCTTCAGTATATGGAATATGCAACCCTTTCTCGTACAAAGAAGATAGCTCTGTATTAGGTATTACAGAAGTAGGGTAGATCTTTAATTCATCAGGACAGTAATCCTCTTTCCAAAGATTTTTGAAATCATCAATATCACTTTTTACAGTAGAGCCGTAAAGATTGGACATCCAATGACCATGTATCTTGAAACCAGCTCTTCGAAGTAAAGCAAAAGCCTTCTTTACAGATTCTACATCTCTCCCTACATTATTCATCTCCAATATTTTGTTAGAAAGAGATTGGATACCAATTTGTATCTTTGTAGCTCCAAACCTCCTCATCTCTATGACCTCGTTTTCGGTAATATAGTCAGGTCTAGTCTCAAGAACCAGACCTACATTTCTGCAAAATGCAGATTCATTTTTCTCTTGATTCTTTTCTAAAGCTTCCCATGTAGTTTTCTTGAAATTCTCTTCTCTTGGTTTAACATATCTTTTTGTATTTTCAGAAATACTATTCATAGCCTCATAGCACTGGTTGATGAACCATAACTTGTAAACCTTGGGGTATACACTCCATGTACCTCCGAGAATAATTAACTCAACCTTCTCAATATTGTGACCAATATTCTTTAAAGCTATCAACCTGTTGTATACCTGTGCGAATGGATCAAATTTACTAGCTAGAGCTCTCTGTGCTCCAGGCTCAGAGGAGATATAGCTTTTAGGCATACATTCATCATTTGGACAGTAGATACACCTACCAGGGCAAGGGAAGGGCTTAGTGAGTACTGTTACTACAGCTACCCCAGAATTACTTCTAGTAGGCCTTAACCTTATTCTCTCTTTTACTATTCTTTCCTCTTCAATATTTCCATCTTTAGTAAATTGAGAATATATCTTGATTAATTCATCATTTCTAAGAATCTTCCCATCTTCATCTTTGTACCTTCTGAGTATCTTGTTCAAAGAATCCTCCTCCCATTTTTCTTTGGAAGATATCTCTTTAAAAAGCTCTATATATTTTTCTGTGTTTTGTATTCTCATATTTATTTGATATGCTTGTATTATCTAACATTTTAAACATACTTGCTACATGAACAGACCAAAGATAGCTACAGAGAGAACATTACTTTTGATGAAACCAGATGTTCTTCAAAGACAGATAGTTGGTGAGATTATTTCCAGATTCGAAAGAAAAGGATTCAAGATAATTGGGATGAAGATGTTAAGTGCTACTAAAGAGCAAGTAGGCAAGCACTATTCTGATGATGAAGGATATTTGATAGAGACTGGAGAGAAAGCAAAGAAGGGCGCTATTGCAAGGGGAGAGGATGTAACAAGTTGGAATTCTTTAGAGAGAGGTAAAATCATTAGGCAGAGAAATATAGACTATTTAACTTGTGGTCCAATCATAGCTATTGTTTTAGAAGGTTTTGGAGTTGTTACTCAAGTTAGAAAGGTCTTAGGAAGTGCAAGCCCAGCAGATAGTGATATTGGTACAATCAGGGATGATTACTCTCTTGATACCTATGCTTTAGCTGACTATATTTCAAGATCTACTAGAACTATGCTACATGCGTCCGATTCTGTAGAGAATGCTGAGAGAGAATTGAAGATATGGTTTAAGGAATCAGAATTATGTAGTGATTATGAGACAGGTGTAGAGAAGATTTTCTATGATGAAGGTTGGGATCATTTAGACAAAAAGTAGAAAAAGTATTACTACAACTATTAAGGATGGTAGGAGATTTAGAACGGATATCTTTTTAAGCTCTAGCAAATTTATCCCTATTCCAACAATCAGTATACCTCCTGTACATGCGAGGTATTGTATTAATGATTCTGTAAAGAAATTACCAAAGAATGAAGCTAGTATTGTTAATCCTCCTTGGAATATGAGCATAGGGATTGTAGAGAAGAGGACACCGATACCGAAGGTAGAGGAGAGTGCTATGGATGTGAATCCATCTAATACAGATTTGGTAATGAGTAAGCTATTATCTCCTTTAATTCCTTCATTTATTGCACCAAGTATAGTCATTGATCCTATACAAAAGATGAGGAATGCAGTTATTAGTCCTTCATTAAATTGAGAGTCTTTTAGTTTAAGTTTGTTCTTAATGGCAGTTGAGAGATTGTCCAATCGTTCCTCTACCTTAAGGAATACTCCAATTATTCCTCCAATGAGTATTGAGAATATGATGATTAATGGATTTGGTATTGGTAATACCATTGAAAGTCCAAGAGCTATGGTAAAGAGTCCTATACCTTGGAATATAATCTTTTTGTATTTCTCAGGAAGTTTTTCTCTTACAAATAGTCCTATGCAACTTCCTACTACAACAGTTCCTACATTAATTAATGTTCCTAAGGGTAGTACCATGGTATGTAATTATAATTTTAATATATCATCAATAGCTTTTTTCTTCGCAGGGGAAGGTTTATCTGAATCAAGGAATTTTTTAAGTTTACTAAAGTCTTTAGCTAAATCCTTCCTTAGATTAGGGTTGTACAGTGTTGCTGCAGGATGGTACATTGCAAATACTGGTATTCCTGTTGGATGTTCAAATATTTCACCATGTGATATTGATATGCTTACGTTTGGTACAAATCTTCCCAATGCATGCCTTCCAAGTGTAACAATGACCTTAGGTTTTATGAATAGTAATTCAGCATTTAACCATACTCTACAAGAGTCTTTTTCTTCATCACTTGGGTCTCTGTTTTCTGGAGGTCTGTATTTAACTATATTTGTTACATATACATCCTCTCTTGTATATCCTATGGTATTGAGTAATTCATTCAGGAATTTACCAGCAGCTCCTACAAAGGGTCTTCCTTGTAGATCTTCATTTTTCCCAGGAGCTTCTCCTATGAAGAGTATTCCGGATGATGGTGGAGTTATTTCATATACTGGTTGAGTAGCACTTTTCTTTAATCCACAGCTATTATTTACTGCATAGTATTCGTGTATCTCTTTGAGAGAGGAAAAATCAGTTTTCATAGTAAAGGATTATACAGTATATCTATCCTAGAGTGGAGGCAGAATTTCCTTCTTCAAAACTTTAGTTGTAGCTTTCTTCTTAACAGCTACTTTCTTAGTTTTAGGTTCTTTTTTCTCTTCTGGTTTTACTGCTTTTTTTTCAACTTTCTCTTTAGGAGCGAGTAAGTATATCAATCTATCCAATTTCTCATTTATTCCTTCTAATTGAGCTTTCAATAGCCCGTTATCATTACCTCCAGATCTTTCTCTTGGTCGGTCGTTTCTGTCATCTCTCTTTGGAGCTAAATCCTCAAAACACTTACTACAGTATATTGGTTTGTCAGAACTTGGTTTAAATGGTACTTCACAATCCTTACCACAGTTATCACATACAGCAGAAAACATCTTTCTGTCACTAGATCTTCCAAAATCATTTCTTCTTTCGGATCTACCAAAACTTCGTGATCCTCTAGAATCACCATTACCTTCTTTCTCGAAACAATTGCTACAGTACACAGGTTTATTTCCAGATGGTCTAAATGGTACTTGGCAATCTTTTCCACATCTGTCACATACAGCGTCATACATAGTTGGTTTTTCTGATCTTCTACCTCCAAATCCACCACTGTTTCTTCTTCCTGTAAATCGGTCGTTTGAGAATGTTCTCATAGTAATATTGATATGTTTAATTGGTACACTATATGTTTTAAGTGGAGAAATAGCAAGAGATTTTATTATATGGGACTTTTCCAAGAGGACACTGTGTTGACACATATGTGCCCTCTTGGTCAAGTCAGTAAAATGCAATTTATGTTCTTCTCGGGTCTCTCCATACTGGAGATATTGTAATTGAAAGGTCTTTTCCTAAATTAGGAATTTTTATTGATACAATCTTTCCTTCTTTCTTTTGGTATTTTATACCAAGAGATCTTGCTTTCTCACTATTACAGATGAATTCTGCAAGATCTTCGGGGAAGATATATGTAAAATTTAATTCACATTTCTTTCCTAAACTTGGATAGAAGGTATGTTTCTTAAAAATGTTTCCTTTCAGAGGTATATATGTTGTATATTCCTCATCTCTCGGAATTATAGCTTCTGTTTTGTTTGCTTCCTCATCTCGAAATTTGTTGTCGTAGTACCCTTTCTGTGTTTGATGATTTTCACAGTAGTTGTGAAAATATATATTTCCAACTTCTTCGTACCAAAGAAGAATTTGTTCTAGGATATATCCTAGAATATTATTGTTACAGCTTGCAGCTATTATTATTTCTTTTCTTTTTGTACCAATTTGTTGACCAAAAATTCTATCTGAGGAATTGCTTTTTTCCTTTTCGAGCTCTTGTACCTCTCCTAAAGACTTCATCCGGTTAATGACCGAAGTCTTTTCTGTTATCCAACAGCTTTGATTTGCTTCTCTTCTTTGATGGTCTGTATTTATTATTGTTACATGTACTGGTAAATCTAGAAATCCTCCAATAGTTTTTGCGAAAGCAATTGTTTGATATATAGTGCTCATCTCTTCTCTCCTTTTTGCATTACTGACTTTTTAAAGAACCTTACATTATACTATAGGGTTGGCGCTAATTCTATACCTATGAAAATATGACTTTTCCAAGAGGACACTGTGTTGACACATATGTGCCCCCTTGGTCAAGTCAGTTATGCTTACTCTTTAATCACGATCTTCAGATACATGTATTCACAGGACATCATTATAGTTGCTTCCTTTTCTCCAGGGATCTCATTCATGGAAATCTTGTAGTTAGAATTGTTGAAAATCCCACCTTCTTCAAAAAAATTGAGAACTTCCCTTGGTTTAGGATATTTAAAATACAATGTGTATCCAAATTTCCTTTTTGAATCATCGATATTCATTACATGTATTTCTTTTGCAGTTCTGAAACCAAATAGATATGTATTACATTCGGTGATAGCGTTTTTGCCTCTCCAGAACTTTTTCTCCAAAAACGCTTCTAAAGAAGTATGTTCTGTTTTGACTAGAAGCATCTGGAGGTCAAAAACTTCTTCTGCAATGAAAAGTTTCTCCCAAAGTCTATTAATTTCTTTAGAAGCTTGAGTTTCTACAGCTACAAAGACGCTTTCGTACACAGTTCCTGTATCAGCACCGAAGTTCCATACATTGTTTCTAGCTCTAGGATCGGAATGGATGAGACTTGCATTCTCTATGCAAGTTTCAAAGAACTTATCGTTCCTCATTCTTGAGAGGAAAATTCTTAACTTTCTTTCTCTCTTAAATTCGCCTAATGCCATTGTCATGTATATGTTTGTATACTTCTTTATCTCTTTGAATCTTCTAATAATACCTTCTGTTCTCATTTTAACTCCTTTACTATAGTTTGGGTCTGATATCGTTGGTGTGGAAAGTTCGAGTATTTTTGTATCTTTACATAACTGACTTGTTAATGAACATTGGATTATACTATGGGAAGATTTTAAAATATATATTTGGTATAATTTGTGTATGGAAACCGAAAATGTACAACCGAAAGATTTAGATGCACAAGTACCAATTACTGATTTTTTTGAACACTTAGAATCTCCATATCCAAATGTATATACAAATATCAATGTAGAAAAAGATCCCCTTTTAAGTCCAGTTATTCTTCTTACTGGATTCTCGGGTAGTGGTAAAGATAGTGTGCTACTACCTTCTTTGAAAGATGGTAATGCATATCATGTTGTAACTGCAGTTTCGAGGGAAAGAAGGGTGAAGAACAACGAACCAGAGAATGCATATATTTGGATGAGGAAAAGAAGAGAGAATGAAACTGAGGATGAGTATTTCAATAATTTAGTAAAAGAGTATTCACTAATAGAGCATGATGTTCATTATGGGAATTTGTATGGATTGCCTTTTTCTTCTTTACAAAAAGATGGTGAGGGAATACCAGTTATTAGAACTGATATTAAAGGTGTTATTACTTTAAATGGTATCTTGCCAAAGTATGGTTTCCAACCAATATCTATAGGGGTTATGCCAGATAATTGGGAGCAGGTATTTAATGCTATTCTTTCTAGAGGGGGAGAGAACGAAGATCAAGCTATAAAAAGATTTAAGGAAGATGTGGAAACGATTGATATGTATAAAAAGAATATCAATTTCTTTATTCACAATAGCAGGAAACCAAATGTGAATGGTACTTCTGGATTGGATCAAGCAGTTGAATCTTTTAAGTACTTACTTAAAAGGTATAGATAGGCAAGATATTGTTCTTCTTCTGTAGTGAAAGTGAAGTTTATCCTAACAAAAATCTCAAAAGCTCATATACCATGAATGCTGGCCATACTATTGCTTTTAAGAATCCTAATACTCCCATCCAGAATGTAGTAGCTGTTGATATGTAATATATTGCAGCTCCTATGAATCCTAATCCATATACTGCATTGCCTGAGGCATCTTTACATGGTGTTTTCATATTTAGAAAAATATTAAAATTATCGCTCAATTATGGATGATGTAACAAAGAATATCAATATGTGGAAAGATGCCGAATCTTTTGTTAGAATAGCGCATCTTTTCTCTCTCAACTAGTGATTCTAAAGGAGGGTATATATGGGATATTCGGGTAAAAGCAGTAAAGAAAAGAAGCGAAAAGGAAAGTGGCTTCCCAAAGGGAGTAAGGTAAGGAAAAAGAAGGGGTAAGATATGCTGAATGGAAAACAGCGGAAGCGTAAAAAGATAGAAAAGCCAACAAAGCCCAAATTGGTAAGAAGAATTCCAAAAAGAATTCGGATATACTAGTTTTGAAATGGTAGGGTGAGCAATCATCCGGAGGGAGAATCTGAAAAGATTCGTTACCAGAGATTAGAATGATAGCAATATCTTCATATTAATTTCAAAAACCTCAAAAGAACAACCCCCTCCTAATTTGCTATTATATACAATGGTGAATTTACAAAAGAAATACGGATTTAAGAAGCGTAAAGAAGAATTAGAATATCACAAAAGCAGAAGAATGTTTTGTATATACAAGAACGAATTAAAGATAGCAGATCATGATATGCCTTGTTCGCACGCGGAGTGGTTTGAGAAAGAGGGTTGGATATCAATAGAAGAAGATTCTTTTATGTGTAATGGCGTCAGAGGATATGTAGATAGTAATGGAGACATCTTTTTTTATACAGGTTGGGATTTTGGTATAGATAGTGAAATAGAAAAGGAGTTCTTTAAATATTTAATGGAACTGATGGAGAGATTAGAAATTAAAAAGCCAAGAATTTTTGGTGGGATGAAAAAGGAACAGGATACGGAAGTATGGAAACCGATGAAGGAATATAATCAAGATGGTTTCGAAATATAGCCTTACTGTGTCTTTTCAAGTACATCTAATAGTTTAATCTTCTTCTTTATATAATCCTTTTCAATATATTCCAATCTTCTCTTAATCTCTTTTTCATATCCTTTGTGTTTACTCATTTGTTTCTTAACTGTTTCTTCACTGAAAAGTCTTAGACTATTCTTACAACCATCACAAATTACATATTCATGTAGTAATGAACCATCTGATCCACATAATATACATTTCTTTTTCATTGTAATATGTATGTAAATTTATCTCTAAAATTATATATCCTAATTAAGAACATTGGTATAATTAGATACTAAATTAAAATCAATCATAGTATGGAACCAATTGAGAAGAGTAATGTTGAGGAAAAGAAATCTGAGATACTTGCTGTTTCAGACTTTGAGGGTTTGAAATTACCAGAGGTTTTACCACCATATACTGGAGAAGGTAAAACATCGTTTAAGTCTGAGGACAAAGGAATAAACTATGATGCACAAAAGGCAGAATATTTAGAGAGTTTAGGCTTGGAAATACCTGGGGAGTGGATTGCGGAAGATGGCTCTATTGAGAAAGATAGTAGGGCATTGTTTGTTTCCACTTTCATTTTAGCAGGTCATATTCTCGTGTGTGAGGATATTAGAAGAGGTCTAAGTAAGGATCAAAATTCTTTTGAAGAAATCTTTGCAAATGTGTTGAGGGACAGGGATAGCCAGATAAGAGAGCATAGGTTAGATAAGTCTGGTATGAGAAGAGTATTGCCTGATGGATCAAGAGTAGAAAGCTATTATGAAAGGATGGGTCTTTCTGCAAATCCTGAGAAAAGAGTATCTGAGGAAGAATTAAAAGAGATAGTAAGATATATATTCCATGAATTGAAGAGGAGTTCGATATAATCTGTCAAAAAGTGCCTTTTTATCTTTTCAACAATTCCAATATCTCTTCCCCTATCTCTTCATTAAAACCTGAATATGCCTTGTCTCCTATGAATATCATAGGATAATATCCAAATGTTGT
>CAZLAH010000008.1:0-4545 GCA_964557565.1 uncultured Candidatus Saccharibacteria bacterium | reverse complement strand
ACCCAATCTACATTGTAGTTGTCCCAGAAATTATGCCACATACTATTCCATCTCTCTTTGTATCCTCCAATATATGTATGTGATACACCAATGAATTTCTCATTCTGTATTGCTCTCTCAAACTCTCTAGTCATATCTTCTGGACTACCATTTCTTTCGTAGAAACTGTAATCACAAAAACTACCATACTTAAATTCTGGAACATCTATATTTGAAACGGAAATTATTTTTACATCATACTCCTCTGGTTTGTATACTGTAGTTGCTAATTCAGTAGTACCTCTCGCAGTTATATATTCTATACCCAAAGCATCAGCTACCTTTACGGTATTTTCATCGGATGCCATATATCTTGAGCTAATGATTCTAGGTTTAACTCCAAGATTCTTTTCTGCACTTTCAATCATATTCTTGATTATTTCGTATTGTTCATCATATGGCATATCCCAAAAAGGTTTTGGATCATATGATGGTGCAATTTCAACAACACCTGTCTTCAATATCTCCTTCAATTCGTCTGCATTTTCTTCTATGAAATCTCCATTTACCATTAGTAAACCTTTCACATCCCTCTCTTTCATATCGTTCACCATATTTGCTAACCCATCTGTATTCTTAAATTCAATGAGTAACATCATAGCTTGAGGAGTATGGGTGTCATTGTTTGAGGTATCTTCTGTCTTACAGAGATATTTTTGAACTAGGTAGTATTCTGTGCCAAGAAGAAGAAGTATTCCCAGGCAAAGTAGGAATATGTAGAGCAGTTTTTTATTCATTGATATATATATTAATTTAAAATATTAATATCTTCTCTTTATCGATATCGCATGACCAAGGATGAGTGCAGTGGAAATTTTTTCTAATGCCATATCTAAATCTCTTTGATACTGACTTTGAGATATTCCCATTTTCTTAGCAGCATCATCCTGGTCTATTCTTTCAATATATCTTAATCTCAATGTCTCTAATTCTTCATCGGTTATATTTGTTTCTTCAAGAGAGGAAAGGGGTATACCTCTTGGTTTGAAATATGTTTCATCGTATTGATATCCAAGTTTTCTTCTACATCTTTTTCTCATATTCTTTTAACAGTATATACCTTTCATCTTTGTTCCGCATTTTGGACAAACTCTTTCTGTACATGGAATACCTCTTGTCTGTGATTCTTTGTAATCACATTTTGGGCATGTACATTCTTTCATTCCTCCTTGTCTTCGTCCTCTTGCAAGGGAACCAAGTCTTCTTCCTGTAAGTGGACCTTGTCCTAATGGACCTGTTCCGTCTAAGTTTGGCATAGTTATATATTAATAATTTATTCTGGGTAAATACCCATAACGTAATATACACCTAAATTGATAATGGGTCAATACCCTTTTAGAATCCTTGCTCAGAAATACTGGATATTGAAGTTATTCGTTGTTTAACAATATCAGGCATATTTTCTACAGATTTGTTAACAAACCCTCTCGTAATTAATTCCTTAGCTTTTTCTTCTGATAAACCCTTTGTTTGAAGATACTCAATCTCTTCATTTGATATTCTTCCTAAAGATGCCTCATGAGTTAATTGTGTCTTGTCATTCTCAGACTGTAGTTGAGGTATAGCTATGACTTTACCCAAAGGATTAATGAGTAGAGCATTACATTCAACATGACCTTTTGAATCATCACCTTTACCATTGATATTTGTTTTGGAAATGAATTCACCACCATTACTTACTACACTAGAAATTATCTCACCTGAAGAGTTCTTACCTTCTAAAAGGATATCTCCACCAAGATCTATCTCGGAATCAGGATGTACATATGCCAAAGCATGCGATACAGCTTTTGCATTTTCTTTAAGTACAATCTTTGGATTGGATACTATACTTCTTACTTTGTCCCAAAGTACATAGTTTGAAATATATGTGCCTCCATCTTCTACATATATCCTAGCTTTCGGTTTTACAATTGAATTCTCTCCCCAAGAGTGGAACATATTGAAGATTATAGTGGCATCCTTTCTTACAAAAATATCTGTTGTAGCATTATGTGTGTTTGTTTTTACATGAGAATTAGAAAGACATCCTGTAAAAATTTCCAACTTACTGCCTTCCTCTACTACTATGACATTTCTTACATTTTGTATGGCAGTATCAGTAGATGTTAGGAAACATGTTTGTACTGAGTGTGTAGTATGTGGAGATGTCTTTATGTAATATCCAGTATATTCTTTCCAATCATTTTCCTGTACAGAAAGGTTATCAAGTAGATTACCTTTCTCTGCTTCCTTTATATCCAATATCTGAAGCTCTTTCTCTTTCACACTTGTAGGTAGTGGATTGTTACCATTTACAACAATATATGGCATATATCCAGTATTTGAATAGTTGTCTAAAAAATCTTCAATATCTATCATTTTTTCTTAGCTTTACAATTTACACAACTCTTGTATCCTTCCCTTTTTACACAATCAAACAGTTTGTATGGGTCACCTTCACATATGATCTCTCCTTCGTACATAATCGCACCTTTTTGAGCATCTATGTGGTTCATGATATTCTCACTGTGTGTTACTATTACTCCCGTTGCATTGTTTTTCTTCAATATGTCTTGTATGTATTCTCCTATCCTTTTCATATTATCTATATCAACACCAGAATCTGGTTCGTCAAAAAGGAATACCTTCTGGTTCTCTAATACAGAGAGTGTGTAGAGTTCAGATCTCTTTATTTCTCCTCCTGAGAGGTTACTATTTACATCTCTTTTGTAAAAATTTGAAATGGAAAGAGGATCTTCATCTTCTAAAATACTATTTGAAATTTCTTCAACTATATTTTCTAATGTAACACCTTTTAATTTAGGAGGTGATTGGTACATATATGACAGGCCTTCTTTTACTCTTTGATCTATACTTAACTTTGAGATATCTTTTCCATCAAGTAGTACCTTACCTTTAACTTGGTATTTAGAAAATCCCATTATGCTTCTAAAGAGGGTGGATTTACCACATCCGTTTGGCCCAAAGAGTACGAAGAGTTTACCTGGTTCTACTGAAAGGTCTATATTGATATTCTTAAGTATTTCTTTTTCTTCGATTGTTACAGATATGTTTTTTAATTCAAGCATTTTTCATTATATCAGAATGGTATAATGGGGATACAATGAATATCGAAGAGAATGAAAGAGGTCCTCAGATTGTTAGTCATGAGAGTGATGTTTTTCCATCTGGTATATCTGTTGTTGTGTACAAGTATGATGGTATTGAAACTGAGGGCTCTCCTGTTTTGCTACTCCCTGGTATTAGAAATCCAAAAGATTGTGAATATGATGATACTCAGCTTAGGGCTTTGTTGGACAATGGTACTTCTGAAATAATGTACTTGAGGTATTCATATACTGAGCCATTATCGGTTGGAGATGTATTGGTAGCTATGGATACAATTTTGGATTCTGTAGATAGTTTGAAATTAATTGGTACTTCAATAGGGGCTGATTTGATTGCTAAGTTCATAAGTTTAGATGGTGAGAATAATGAGAAGATATCAGATGTTCTTTTAATTAGTTTGTATTCTGTAGCAAGGAGAGATGTATTTGTACCAAGTTCCATAGTTGAGAAGTTAATTAAGTATGCAACGAGTGATACTCCAACTATGAAGAAATTGTATTCTTTTGTTTCTGGTGGTGCAGATGCTCCTGATATGTTCATTACCAATTGTAAGAGTCTAGGTAATTTGAGGGAGGATTTGTTGTTTGATGCTTGTGGATTGATGCATAGGGTTCCACATATTAAGGTTTCTTGGACTCGAGATAGGGAGTATTCAAATGAGGATATGCAGAGAGATATTGAGAGGCAGGTTTCGTATTTAGCGAATCATTTTGAAGCAGAGACAGATCTTGAGGGTCCTCATGGAGTATTAAAAAGAGAGGAAAGTTTGCCTGTATACAGGAGAGTTTTTGAAGATTGGTGTAGGAATATGTCTTAGAGTTTACGTGGTTTCTTCTTCTATTTGTTTTTGTGCAAGAGTTTTTAATTCTTCTACAGATATACCAATATTTTGTGAATTTGTTTCTAAGCATTTTTCCAAGTCTTCCTCTGTTAGTATTCCTTGTTCTACTCTTTGTATTGTTCTTACGGTAGAGTCGATTGTTCCTTGTATTTTCTTGTCAGTATTTTCTCTAATTGGTATGCCTTGGCCTGCAGTACATTCAGAGTCAGAATTGAAGTCTTCTCCGTATCCACTGTTGTGTAGCATATGTTTCTTTTTAACAAGTTATTCTTGTATTGTAGTTTAAAATGATTCTTCGTGCAATGATTTAGGGTATAATAGGGGGATAAAATAAAACAAAGTAATATGCAAAAGAAATATATCATTTACATTCTGCTAGTTCTTTTACTCATTGTTGGAGGTATATATGTGTTTAAGAATAGGGAGAGTATATTTAATTCTAAAGAGGGTGATCAAGTTGTAAAGGAGAATGCTGGAAAGGAGTTGGATTTTCTTCTTAGTGGATATCCAATAGAGGAGGTTCCTTTGTATGGAGTAAGTAAGATTAGTTCTTG
>CAZLAH010000007.1:2876-35771 GCA_964557565.1 uncultured Candidatus Saccharibacteria bacterium | reverse complement strand
CGTTCTTACTAATCTACCTTCTTCTCCATACTCTCTTTGGTTGTATATTAGGATTACTAAGTAGTTTAAGTGCAGTGAAAAAATATTTAGAATAATGAGAAGATTTAAAACTGTCCTAACAATTTTCTTTGCATTCTTTCTTTCTTTCTCTTTCTTCTTCCTTTCTACATACAATGAAAAAACATATGCCGCAATCTCATGTCCATCGAATATAGACCCTAACTCTCAAGCTTGTATTGATTACTTAAACAATGAGTTAAGCAAACTAGAAAACGAGCAAAGTAGTATTCAGAAGAAATTAAAAGCGGAAGAATATCAACAGCTTTCCCTTACAGAGAAAATTTCGTACATGCGAAAGCAAATCTCTGATACTGAAAAAGTAATCAAATCATTAGAGGTCGAGATAGCTGCTCATGATGTTGGTATCAAACTTCTTGAGAAAAGTATATTAGAGAAAGAGGATAGTATTTCTTTGTTAAGACAGGAGGTTAATATGCTTGAGAAAACTGTAAGCGAGAGAGTTACAGAGTCATACAAATATTCATTTGTTGGTGCATTCGAAATATTTTTAGATGTTAAGAATATTTCGTCTGTTTTAAGAAAAACAAAATATCTTGCAGAGACTAGAAATCAAGACAAGAAATCTCTAGAAGAGTTTGGAGACAAGATGGACACATTAAGAATGGAAGAAGCTGCAATTGCACAACAAAAGACAGATTTACAGGTCAAGAGAAACAGTATTGAAAAGAACAAGGCAGACTTAGCAGAAGAAAGGAACAATTTGAGTTCACAAAAAGCTGAGCAAGATAGTTTGTTAGCTGAATCTAAAAGAAAAGAAGCCGAATACAAAGCTGAGCTTACAAGTGTTTCCAAATCAATTGCAGAAGCAGATGCAGCCGTTGTTGATTTAATTATGAGACTTTTTGCACAGGGATACTTTAAAGATGGAACGAAAGTTTCTAAGGGACAAACAATTGCACATCAAGGACATACTGGTTGTTCTTTTGGTTCTCATTTACATTTTGAGATTAGAACATCAAGTGGAGCAAGGCTTGATCCTCTCTTAAAATACCTAACTCTCAGTGGAAGTTATGTTGTAAGCAACAAGTATAGTTCCCCCCTTTCGAGTGCGTTACTTACTTGGGGATATAGGCCAGGTCATCAAGCAATCGATCTTGTGAGTAAATCAAGTGGAAATCAAAAAGGTGAGAGATATACTGTTCCTTACGGACTTTGTTCTGTTGTAGATAATATACTTAATTGCCGACGATATGGTTTGAAAATATATTGTGGAACAAAAGAAGACCAACCTCCTCGAAGTGATTGGAATCTAGCCTATCTAACTGGAGAAGGTGCTCCTATTAAAGCTGTCGCTAATGGTACTGTATATTACGGTGTAGAATCTACATGGCATGGTAAATATGCACTCGTAGTGCATGATGATGGTAACAAGTCCTTCTATCTCCATATTCAATAATTCTCCCCTTTATTCTTCACCAATATTTTGCTAAACTACTTCTATATAACTTAATACTATATTTTAATGCCAAGACCTAATACTAAAGAATCTGCCAAACCAACAGTGTCTATTCCAAAGGTAAAGTTTGTTTTCAAGAAACCAGACTTCTCTAAATTGAAAGAACTTAACTTCTTCCCTGTTCTAAAGATAGTAGGAATGATTTTGGTAATAGTTGCTTCTGTTGCTTTAATAGATCTTGCAGTACAGTACTTAAACAATGATTACAGTGTAGCAGTTGTAGATGGGACAAGAATATCCAAAGCAAAATGGCATGATAGATTAGAGAAAGCATACGGAGCTGCAGTAGCACAGGAGTTAATAGAAGATGAGATACTTAAGATAGAGGCAAGAAAAGCTGACATCTCTGTAACCGAAGAAGAGGTAGATCAAAAGGTTGAAGAAATCAGAGTAAGTATTGGTGGTGAGGAGCTTCTTCAGTCAGCATTAGTTGCAAACAATATTACAATGGAAGAGTTAAGAGAACAGATTGAGTTGGATGCTTTGTACACAAAGATTTTAACACCAACACTAGACTATGATGATGAGGATCTTAAAGAGTTCTTCAATCAATATAGTGATGTAATATTTCCTGAAGAAACAGAGGCTTTGGAAGAAGGAGAAAAGTTGGACTTTAGTGAGAAGAAAGATGCTACAGAGCAAGTATACATTCAACAGATGGTACAGACTAACAAGGCAACATGGTTAACAGGTAAGATGGAGGAGTACAAGATACAGGATAATGCATCTGCTAAACCTAAGTATGGATTCTTAACTACAACAGTCAATGTTTTCAAGAGTCTTTCTGAGTCTTTAAAAAAGAGCAAATAGGAATTCTTAAATGATACTAAAAAGGAGGTCTAAGACCTCCTTTTTGTTATATACCTTCTAACGGTTCTACCAAACCATAACCTCCATTTTTCCTCCTATATATCATAGACATTTTACCTGTTTTCTTACTTCTAAAAAGATATTGATCATATCCTGCCATTTCCATCCTCTCTATGGCTTCTCCTTCTTCCAATGGAGACATATCTTCTACGACTTTTCTTTTAGCTATCTTAGGTACATAACTGGAGAACTCTTCTACCTCTGTATCATCCTCTACAAGAGCATCTAACTCCGATTCTGCCTCTACTATCTTCCATGGTTTTTTACCACTCCATGTATCTCTCATATCCCTGTACCTGCTCAATCTCCTACCAATGACATTCATAGCGTTGTCTATATTCACATACATATCAGAACTTGTCTCTTCTACTCTAATTAATGTTTCTGGCAATTTAACATTAATATCAACTCTAAAATCTGAATCTACTCCCTTTGTATATCTACTTTGTTTAAAGAATACCTCTATGCTTGTTGCATCTTCTAAAAGGTTCTCTTTTTTAGAGAGTTTTTCTAGAATATACTTCTTAAGAGGTTCTGTAGGATCCATACCGACAAATGATATCTTTATATCTTTTTCTAACATTGGTATTTAATATAAAGTTATATATACTAATATATCATATTTAAGATATATACCTTTTAGTATGGAAAACAGTAACCCTGAATTCGTTACAATAATAACGGATAAAGAGCAAATACTTGAGGCATATCCTGATGATTTTGAAACAATTCCATTAGACAGAGCATATGTTCATTTAGAGAAATTAGATGCAGATAGTGCTAAATACGAGGAGAGAATAATTTTAACAATAAATGGGGCATTAGCAATTAGTACATATGATTTAGATTCTCTTTGGACACTTTCTTTAAAAGATTATTCTACTTTAAATGCTTTTCTAGAGTATGCCTCTACACAACGTTTAATGAGGAAAGAAGCTAGAGGGTTTCCTACAATGGCTGTAAAAGAAATTAATGGGACTAGTTTTGCTATTAAGTATTTTCCATATCAAGAGCCTGTATCAGATGCAAAGCTTTTAGATATGTTAAATAGAAGAGTAAAATAGTAGTTGCAGAAAAGGTATTAGATATATATAATAGTCTGTTATTCCGCGATAGCTCAATGGTAGAGCAAACGGCTGTTAACCGTTCGGTTCCAGGTTCGAGTCCTGGTCGCGGAGCCAATCTAACAATTTCATTTATTGACTTCTTCCTGATTCTAAACTAACATCTACTTATGAACAAAAATCCATACCTAAATGCCCTCTTTGCACTAATATATATTGTCGTAATAGTGTTAGGCATAACCCTAGTTACTGAGACCTCAATAAATACTGGCGTTGGACAATATATTGTACCAATAATTATGATTTCACTACTTACACTCTCTGTAGCATTCATGGGATATATATTCTTTTTCGAACCAGTAAAACTATACTTAGATGGTAAAAAGAAAGAAGCAGTGAGTTTTTTTCTTAAAACAATAGTAACCTTTGCAATATTAATAACAATACTCTTCTTTGTGAACATATTTGTAACAAAGGTCTAAAACAATTCCTCTCCTTGTATTCTAAAAATCCTTTTGATAGAATGTTTTTCACTATGTGTAACATAAACAATAGAAATACAATTAAATTCGCAGTTGTACACCCAACTATGTGTGGTTTGAATCTTTATTCTACACACTATTTTGGAGACTCTTCTATTGCATAATTCTTAACTAAAATTGTCAGTGAATAGCCTCCAAATATGGAGGTTTTTTTTATTCCCCTTTTAACTGAAGTATTTGGAAGTTATACACCCTCAAATTTAAATATTTGAAGGTATTGCTCATTAAAACCAAATACATATTTAAAAGGAGAGAAAAATGAAAACAAAAATATTCGCTTGGCCAAAAGAAATATACATCTTTTGGATTGTTGAGTTCATCCTCGGTCTTGAGTTTGTTGGTTCTGTACTACTAATCTTTTTCAAAGATTGGGGAGGACTAACCCAAACACAGACCCAAATGCTTCAGAGCTGGTATATGCTATGGATATTCATCCTAGAGATTCCAACTGGAGTATATGGAGACATCAACGGCAAGAAGAAATCTGTCTTGATTGGATACGCTCTCACAGCACTTGGAGTCATGGTCTACACAATAGCTCCCAATATATACATCTTTCTGTTTGCAGAATTCCTCTTTGCCATTGGAATAGCTTTCATATCTGGAGCTGAAGAAGCATGGATGTACGATACCTGCAAAAATTTGGATATCCAAAACAAATTTCGAGAGATAGTAGCAATTAGCAATACAGTACATATGATAGGGATGATCGTTGCTTCAAGTTTGTTCATATTTGTGAGCACCCTATTATCTGTACAACAGCTTTTTAGGTTGGGCATAGTAACTTACGGATTACCTGTAATCTTGTTGGGAGTATTCGTCAAAGAAACCACTACTAAAAAGGAGAATGGGTTAAAACCAAATTATTTAGAAACTACAAAAAAGGGTCTTAATATTTTGAGGAATAGCCCTAATCTCAAAAGACTAGCAATATATACAGGATTGCTTGCTTCCACTAGCTACTTTGTCGTTTGGCTTTACCAAGAAGCTTTACGAGTACTCTCTGTACCAGACAGTATGTTTGGAATGTACAGAATAGTTTTACTTGTAAGTGAAATGGTTGCCATCAGAGTAGGTATTAAATTGATTAAGAGAGTAAAAACTCCAAATCCTTTAGCTCTAATTGCATCAATCATAGCTATTGGATTCATACTTGGTGGAATATTGCAAAATACTATTGGAGTACTTTTTGTTCTTTCTCTTGCAGGTGGACTTGGGCTACAAATTTCAGGTCTTCTGTCTAAAGATATCAATGATGGTATTGATTGTGAACAAAGAGCTACTGTTTTGTCTTTCGTTAGCATGGCTAGACGCCTTATGCTTACAGTATTCAATCCAATAGTGGGGTTTTTAGTAGATAGCAAAGGGGTTTTCCTTGCATTTAGTATTCTTGGAATAGTATCTCTTTTAGCTATCTTTTTTAAACCGAAGATCATAACTAAATAGTATTTGGTAAATGAGTGAGGAGTGTCCGAACGTATTTCTTCGAAAGAAGACATATTAGTAGGACACTCTAAAACAAACTCCTGTGTTTGTCATTCCAAAATGTTACTTTTCCCTTCATATTTTCTAAGTTACTAAATTTCCAATAGTTCATATCTATCTTGTGTACAACCCCTCTACAAAAATCCTTCAGCGGACATGTAGGATATGGAGTTACAGAACTCTGATCGGAGGTACAGCCACCACTTCCAATTAACCACAACACCTCAGAGACATGCCTCGGTTTCCAGTTATACTTCTTACATAACCACCCTATCAATGGTACCAAAACATCGTTAGCCAAATTCTCCCTGTATATCTCTCCACTTGGGATTACAATACCTGTTTGTATAGCTATTCTACAAAGCTGTAAATCTACTGGTAAACCAAACTCATCCATATTACTAAGTTCATACAAATTATACCTACCCACCCATTGTAAAAACAAAGATGCTAATTTTTTATCTATTCTCTTAAATTCCTTCTTACTACTGTCCCCACCTGGTTTATATGTTAAAGCACCCCATATCTTCAAAGCATCATTATCATGTTTTTTGAAAAAATCACCAATCTCACCGTTGTAGTTCTCACAAAGTGTTCTACAATTTTCATACCATCCTCTCATACTAGCACCTTGATAACCCATTGGTTTTATATATTTTTGCCATTCTCTGTTAAAAAGGACTTCCCCTTCATCAATAGTTGCTATCTTCTTCTCGTTCTGATTAAGTGTTGGTAATCCTAATTGGTGTGGACCAACAACACAATCATCATCAAGCAATATACTCTTTACAACCTCATTTGGCTCTAACTACCATCTGTGTTTAGCATATTGTTCAGAATTCTTAGGTAGATTATCAAAGAAAACCTTACTACTTGATCCAAAGGTAACTGTAGTTAAGAGGAACAAAGCATTAAGGATGAATTCGTTGTTCTCTCCCCTCTCCTTTAGAAAATCTATATATTCCTCCTCGGCTTGTTCTTTCTGATTGAAAAAACCATTCCAATCAAAACGAGATTCTTCTAATGCTGAGGATATTACACTGTATGCTCTTTCTACATCAATATAGCAACCGTATTTCTCTTGTATATTAATTTTTTCTTCTTCAAATTTTTCAAACACCATAATGTCTCATAGCATATCTCTATACACTACTTTTTTCAATATCTTTGAAACAACTACTTACTTGAATTTGAAATCTCCTTTCCCCACTCCTCCGCTCTTTCTAATTCACCTTCAAACAAAGGACCCTCCTTGTCCTTTACAAAAAATACTTTAGGATCAGACAACTTCTTCCCCCCTTTGTCTATCAATCTACTCAATATCTTCTTTGCAGCATCACCATGGAAAAATATCTTCATCCTAGTATCAAAAGATACTACCATTATTTCTTTTAAATCTTCACTTCCCAAAGAATCCAACCACCTATTCATATTCTCACTTGGTCTCCATCCCAATATTGGAGAACCAACTACAAGATGAGTAACACCATTTAAATTTTCTCTCTTAAACTCTGAGACAGTAACACACTTACTAGAGCTACCTAAACCCTTAGTAATACTCAAAGCTATTTCTTTTGTATTACCATAGTTAGAATCATATATTAACAATGCTTTCATAGTATTACTACTAAATTTAATACTCTCAATTATGACACAATATACACAACCTTTACCATATTTGATATCATGAATTGATGAAAAAGAAACAACTTAAAAAACTTCTCCCATACATACTTGCAGCCTTAGTAATACTCCCCATACTTGTATCCATACTCTTTGACAACTTTAGAATATCAGCAATACTACAAGAGAAACCTACAGACACCATAGTAACAAATATATCTAGTACATCAGTACAGATATATTCCAAAGCACCACAAGAGAATATCTACAGAATATATTACAAAAAGGCTACAGATTCAGGATTGTACAAAGAAACAAAAGATATACAAATACTCCATGACAATCTCTCTGACAAAAATGTTTACTTTACAAAGATAGAGGAACTAGAACCAAATAGTGAATATCTTTTTAAAATACAATCTAAGAATTATGAATGGGAGAACTTTTCCTTCAAAACAAAAGATCTAACAGAAGAGATCGCTTTACCAAGCATACAGACAGGAACGAATGATCCTAGCTCATTTCTTCTACTGACATCAGGAGAAGAGAATATTATGGTAGATACTCAATACCATGGCACATGGGCTTTTGACAGCAAAGGTAAAGAATTTACTGTTAGAAAATATCTTAACTATTTAACATCTTCTGAATTACAAACAAAGCTACGAACGCTTCTTGGTTCTCCAGTATATGCAGATTCTGGTGCAAACTGTAAAACAGGTATCGAGATGGATGAAAGTACTACATTTCCTAGAAAGGCAACTGTAGTAAGAATAATTCATGATTGGGTAGGTGATTGCGCTCAGGGAGGATATGCCAATGAGTGTTTTGAGGATGTATACTGTAGAGCCTCTTCTTACGAAGCTAATCCTGGATTTGTCTTTGCAATTTGGTCTAATGAATCTGGTGGTAGTAACTATGCATACTCCTCGAAAGTAGAAGATTTTGGTATTCACTCTACAACTTTACCTTCAAGAAATTTTGATCTTCAAATTGAACACTTCTTAAATACACAGTTAAAAAATGGTGGTAGTGACTACATATCTGGTTGTAACAAAGGTTTGGGATATGACGAACTTAGTCAATGGGGAGCAAGATTCTTAAGAGGCAATTGTCAAACAGCAGAGAATCTAGAAGCTGGAAAAGCATATATAACTGGTATTGGGCAGATATATAACTGGTACACAAACAAGACTCTTACTTGGCCTCTCTCCGCAGATACAGGAATATATTGTGATTATTCACAAGCATATACAAATACTTCATACAATTCTTGTTCTACACAAGGTACACCTACAACACCTCCTACAACTACACCTGGAACAACCACACCGCCTACAACACCTGGAACGACTACTCCACCAACAACAACACCAGGGACTACCACTCCAAGTACAGAAACTCCAACTCCGACTCAAAATCCTGACAATGACGTAGATGATATGCTTATTCTGAATGAAAACAGATACTGTACAGACCCAGATGGTTGTCAATGTATATACAATAATTACAAGACAATACTGCAAGCGTCTTTTGGATATTACTGCACTCCTGACAAAAAGGTTCTAAAGACTGAAAAGCTATGCTGTGAATACAACAATTCATTGTCCTTCATTTGGCCATATGATTGCAAAGGAACAATTCGTTCAAACATCACAAAAGAAAGTTGTGGTATTACTGTAAATGAATTAAAGATTGAAAAAGGAGTAAACTTCTTTGAGGCTGTAAATATCATTAACAAAGAAACATACCCCATTGATACTGCAAAAGGATTCATTTCATATACTAAAAACAAGGTCTTAGCTATTGGTATGTTAAGAAATGATATATGGGAGAAGATAGTGAAGTATGAGAATGGTATAATCAATGGTAATGATTTCAATCTAGAACCAGGAGAGACATACTTAATCATATCTACAGATGCTATTACAATTCCAGCTAAAGGATATCTTTCTTCTTTAAAGACAGATTTGCAATCACTTAAAGGTTGGAATCTTGTTTCATCTTCGAACTTAACAGCAACATCTGATAGCTCTAAAAGTATTCTTCAAAATACCTCTTTTACATATATAAATCAGATGGCACAATGGCAAAAGAAAAATGGCCTTCTTAAATATACTGTAAGGGAGCTAGACAATACGATATATGGAGAAGAGTTCAAGCTTTCAGACAGTAAAGGTGTTTTTGTGAGAATATCCCAGTAAAATTTTCTACAACACATTGACGACATTGGCACTCGGTGCTATTATTTGCTAATTATCTAAATTATTATTTTAAAACTATGAAGATAATAAAAAGAGACGATAACAGAAGAACATACCCTTCTGTATATACACCATTTAGATCGGTGTTTGATGAGTTCTTTACTCCTACTGTATGGGATGAATTCTTTACTACACAACCCTCTGTTTCTTCCTTGGCTGCAGATATATGGGAAGAGAAAGAGAATATTTTTGTTAAGATGGCTCTTCCAGGAGTAAAAAAGGAGGATATAAAAATAACAATTAATGAAGATAACATATCTATTTTTGGTAACACGAAGAAAGAGGAAGAAGAAAAAGACGAGGGTAAAAAATATTACTTTAAAAGTTTAGAAAGTTCTTTTGAGCAATCATTTAATCTCCCTACAAAGGTAAATCCTGATTCAGTAGAAGCAGAATTTAAGGATGGGATATTAGAAGTAAAACTTCCTAAAGCAGATGAGGTAAAACCAAGAGAAATAGAAATCAAGTAATCAATCCTGTAATGTTTCAAAAGGGGGTTCTCTAGAACCCTCTTTTTGTATATAATCGGAAACATGTTGACAGAAGAAAGTTTACCAATTCAAGAAGAAAAAGAAAATACAAACTTAAACGAAGTAATACAAGTTGCTCTAGATATTCTTGAGCACAGAGTAGAAACTGCAGATCCGAGAGGAAGAAACTATATCAACAAATTAACAAAAGATTTCGTAAAATTAGAAAATTACAATAATCTCGAACAAGAAGTCTTTCTCACTGGAATCCTTTACGAAGCAATTTTCTTCATAGCATGTAAAAAGAATCTTCCAATAGAAATAGCACTATCTACAGGAGAGGAAGATAAAAAAGGAACAGATTTCTTCTTGGGGCCCAAAAGAAACCCAATAGATGTAACAATAAATGAAGGAAGATATCCATCTAAGCTAAAACGAAGTGAGAATATCACAATTGTCTTACCAATAATCAAAATAGAGAGAAATAAAGAATTAAATACAAAAGATTTCTTAAATCTAGTTTACAACCTGAACATGGCAATTCTAAATAATAGATATGATAATTATGAGGTATTAGTTAGAACTGAAAGGAAAAGAAAAGGTAAGAAAAACAAAAAACAAATAATATCCCCAACCTCATACAAATACCAATATGAAAAAACCATAGAAGGGACTTTACCAAAAAGAAAAATCCGAATGGAAAAAGTACGATATGACAATATCATACAAATACTATCAATGCTTAAAAACTTCTCTATCTAGCCTCTTTCAAAAGCTTTAATAACAAATCTCCCTGCTCCTCAGTAGCCAACCTTACTACCAAATTATTATCCATATATATTGGTACTACTTTTGTTTGTATATGTTTTCCTTCATAGAAATAATGACTTAGAACTAACCCCTGTCTTGTCCCTATCCATATATTCTGATCAAAAAAGAGATTACCCAAACCATAGAAAATAACACCATCCTTGTATATCTCATACGTTTGAGGCTGATGAGCCTGAGTACCAATTACAATATTAGCACCTAAATCAATAGCTTTCTTAAAAACTCCTCTTTGATCAGGAGAACTAAGTGGCTTGTAACAAATCGGGTAAATAATATCATAATCAGGATAACAATAACATTCCTGAAACTGAAAATCCACAATAACAACATCTGCATTCTTCTTAGCCTCTTCTATATCATCCTTTAATTTCTCTTCCGAATACGAATTTGCTCCAGACCTATTCTCCCCTGCCAAAGCAAGAGAACCATACATTGTATCGTACCAATTGTAACCTAAGAAAGCTATTCTCGTACCTCTTACTTCCTCATACAATATTTTAGAAGCATCTTCTGTATTTAGGCCACCACCAAAATATCTCATTCCCAAATCTGTATACATCTCAATACTTTTTTTACTATTCTCTGCACCAAAATCATTGTTGTGATTACCTGTTAATTCAACAATATCAACTCCACTCTTTTTCAGAATTTCAATATATCCAGGCTTAGAACAAAACCTCATACCAGAATACACAGCACAACCTTCCACAAAAGAAACCTCATTTGAAACATGTGTTAAATCAGCATCGGCGAGAAATTCAGCAATTTCATCTGCAGGATATGTTAAATTTCCAGACCTATCTATCTTCGAAGCTAAACCTCTAGAAATAGCAACTACTCCTCCCATATTCACCTTTGAAAGTTTTTCTTTGTCGAAAACTCCTCCATCTAAATCAATGTTCTTCTTCAAAACAGTAAATATGAAATCATCCTTACCCTTTTTTAGACTACCATAGAAATGTATCGGGAAAGAACCATCTTCACCATCTAAATAGTATTTTTCATCAACAGAAAGAAGTTTTGATCTAGGATCGATATCTTTCAATCCAACCAATCCTAAATTCTTGTCCTTCTCTTCCATCTTCTGAACAAGGGCATCATATGATTCTAAAACAGTAATATCTACACCATATTCCTCTTCAAGGTATTTCTCATACTTACCATCAATCATATACCAACTCTGATCTTTAAACTCCTCAGTATTGATATCGCTCAACAGAGAATACAAATGACCAACTGGTAAAAAATCCTTACTAAATACATCCTGCATACCCTCCTGTTTCCCTCTTGAGATTGTAATATCTGCATTCTTTTCAACAAACTTAAACCTTTTCTTTCCATTAAGATCCATACCCTCTAAATTTGAAATTACAATATCCTTAAACTCTTGAGGAACTGTATCGTCTAAAAATACAGAGTATGTGTCATATACAACGATCTTTTTCTTTGTAAAAAAGACATAATCTAATGCAGCAACGAAATCTCCTTTTTCCAAAACAAGTAATACAATACTGTTTAAAAAAAGACTTACAAGAAATACAAAAAGGAAAGGAATTCTAGTCTTTTTCCTTTCTCTTCTAGCTCTCTGTTCCGACACATTAATGTTTAACATACTTTAAATATATTATCACAGTAAGTAATTAATATACTGTGTTTGTATACTATAGGCTCAATATGGTATAATAGTAGCTGTCATACTTAATTTTTTAAATAAAGTAATTTGACAAAAAACTTGCTCATGACAACTAAAAAAAGTTTTGCTGTGGTATCTGGATTACTCTTTGCAGGAATAATCGCAAACAGTATCTCACAAAGCATACCTGTACAAGTAGTACAAGCAAATCAAACAGAAAACATATCCAATACAAACACTTCTCTCTCGGCTATTCATTTTACTGAAGATATAGTAGTTTTAGAAAAAGAAAAGGAACCAGTATATATTCCTGATTCTAAAAAGATTGAGAGAATTAAAACATATCTTGCCAAAAGGAATGCTCCTTTAGCAGAATATGCTGATGAGTTTGTAAAGGCTGCAGATCATTACGGAATTGACTATAGATTAGTTGCTTCTATCTCTATCATTGAATCAAATGGTGGTAAACATACATTTAGACCTTACAATGCATGGGGTTGGGGTAAAAAAGGATTTGCAAACTGGAAGGAAGGAATATGGGAAGTATCTTTAGGATTGAGTAAATATTACTCAAGAGGTTTAAAGACTCCTAAGTTAATATCTAAATATTACTGTCCTCCTTCTGCAGATTCCTGGGCTAACAAAGTTCAGTATGTAATGAATTCTATGGAAAAATAGACAAATGGGGAGTGATAATATCACTCCCTTTTTTGTTATACTCTCACTATGACACCACAAATCACTAGAATAAAAGAATATTCTGTAACATATCTCTGTAAGAAGGAATTAGTTATTCTTGAGAAAGAGATCTTCAGAGATGAAATATACAATTTAGATTTAAAAACAGATAATCCTGTAATTTACGATCTAGGTTCACATATTGGTATGTCCATTTTGTATTTCAAAATGAAATTTCCTAAATCAAAGATAGTAGCATTTGAACCTAATCCCAATACATTTTTCATACTAGAAGAGAATGTAGAGAACAACAAACTTGAGAATGTATATCTAAATAACTTCGCTTTAGGAAACAAAGATATGGAAAGAGAGTTGTATATTGATTGCTCTGATCTCAATGCATTTTCAACATCTAGTTTTACTAAAGATGCATGGAATGGAAAACAAAAAACCATCCCTATCATTGTAGAAAGTAAGAAACTCAGCAATTATATAAATGAAGATATTGATTTGTTGAAAATAGATACTGAAGGAGAAGAGCTAAACATATTAAAAGATCTAGAAGAAAACAAGAAGTTGGAGTTAGTTAAAAACATCATTTTAGAATATCATCCAAAGAAAGTTTCTCAATTAAAGAAAATACTCTCCATTTTGAATAAAAACAACTTTTCCTTGTCATATGTACGAGAAGGGATACCAATACAGGAACCAATAGAAGAACTAATCCTTGTAAAAGGAAAGAAGAGAATTTAAGACTCTCACTATTACATTTGTCTTTTTATTGAAAATGGAATAAAGTTTCTTAGCTAATTTATCTCCATCATGTCTAACCAAACTCCTAACTAACTTATCTCCTTTGTCTTTCTTAATAGTATTAGATGCAACAAAATCCGCTCTTACAACCTCCCTCCCACAACCATCTTTCAAATCATCTTTAAGAAGACTTTCCCCATCTTTTTTATATCTTTCAAGTGCCTCTTCTGGTATCCTGCCTTTGTTTACAAGAATAATATCAATATCCCTACCGATGTATTTCTCCATTAATTCAACTATATCTTTCTGCGATTTCTCTCTTGTTTGACCAATCTTACTCATTAGATTAGAAATATATATTAGTTTGGCTTTGCTTTTGTATATTTCCTCTCGAACTCCTTCTACAAGCAAATTGGGAAGAATTGTTGTATATATATCACCAGGTCCCAATATGATGTACTCTGCCTCTCTAATAGCCTTTAAAGCACCTTCAAATGCCTTGGCTTGAGAATCAAGGTAGAAATTAACAATATTTTTCTGTTTAGATGGTTCATCTATAAAATGCTCCCCTACTACCTTACTTCCATCGTCATACTCTGCAACTAGCTTCACACTATCAAATGTAACCGGCAGTATTTCACCTCTGACATTAAAGAGATTTTTAAACATTTCAATTGCTTCAAGTTCAGATCCTAGTATCTCGGTCATTGCAATCATGAGAAGGTTACCTAAGGTATGACCTTTAAAACCATTACCTTCACTAAACCTGTAAACAAAAAGTTTCCTCCAGACCTCATTATTCCCAGAATCAGAAAGCGCCAAGATCGATTTTCTCACATCACTCAAAGGCAGAAGACCAAATTCATCTCTTACAGTTGCATTACTTCCTCCATCGTCCATCATACCAACAACAACACTGAGATTTAGATCTTTGTGTTTTTTTAATCCTTCAAGTACTACTGTGGATCCTGTACCCCCTCCAATAACTGTAATATTCATAATGGTTAGTATATCATTTATGGTATAATCAAGCATTAAGATCACATTTCAATATTATGAATTTCAAAGTCGGTTCAAAAGTTTTCTATCCATCACATGGTGCTGGTTGGGTTAGAGCAGAGAAAGAGATTGAGTTTAATGGTGAGAAGAAGAAATATTTTGAATTCGAGTTAGTAACTAATCCTTTGAGAATATCAGCCCCTATTGATAATATTGACAACCTGGGTATAAGGAATATATTACCTGTTGAAAAGATAAAGGAAGCTATAAAAGTTTTGAAGAAGCATCCAAGTGTAAAGCCAAAAGTTAAGGATTTCAATATTATGTTAAATATTTTCAAAGATTTAGAAGAAAGTTCTGATATTCATGCTTCTATACAAATAATCCAGTATTGCAATAGTGTTAAGAGAACTAGAGAAAAAGAAGGGAGATTAATTCCTGTCAGTATAGAGAAACAGTTAGAGGCTGCTTTAAAGAATATAGTTGGTGAGCTAGCAGTATCTAGTGGTACTTCATTAAAGACAGCATCTTTGAATTTCTCAAAGATTACTGGCATCGATGTAGATATCGAGAAAGATTAATTAGTCTTTACCAAAACCTCAACATCTACTTGGAAAGTATCTACTTTTATACTGTATCCGTTACTTACTGCATCTACTCTTTCAAAGTTTTTACAAAGTACAACCTTTTCCAACTCCTCCTTGTGAGCATTGAATAGCTCCTCAACTTGGACATTCTCAGTCTTGTACTTCAAAGAAATTTCCTGTCCTACCTGACATCCACTCTCTTTTCTTGCAACTTGTATACCTCTCGTCAATTCATTGAATAGGCCCTCTTCTTTCAATTCTTCAGTTATATCAATATCCAAAGAAACAAATGCAGTACTATTACTTTGTGATTTAACACCATCCTCTACAACTTCTTTTGGAGAATCAACAACTTCTTTTACATTAAGCTCACCTTTTACAATATCCTGCATTTCTAGATCAGACAATGGAACATACACTTTTGCAAGTGGCTGTCTCACCTTGAGCCTATTTTCATCTCGGATATTTAGACCAAGAGAACATATTTCTCTAACCTTTTTCATCTCGCTCAAGATATTCTCATCAAACAAACTTGCATCAAAGATTGGGAAATCTTCAAGATGTACAGATTCTTTTGATGGAGAAAGTGTTTGGTAAACAGATTCAGCCATGAATGGAGCAAAAGGAGCTATTAATTTAGAAATCTCAAGCAATACATAGTTTAGAGTCTCTAATGCTTCCCTGTCTCCACTTACAAACCTTTCTCTAGAACGCCTAATATACCATTTGGAAAGATCATCAATTAATTCAAAAATTGCTTTAGTAGCCGGTTGAATGTTGTATTCATCCATATTCGTTGTTACAGTTTGAATTGTCTCTTGTAGCTTAGAGACTATCCACCTGTCCATAACATTTTGTGACATTGGATTCTGTTTTTTTTCAAAATCATACTGATTAGCATAACTCAAGAAGTATTTCACTGAATTCCAATATGGAAGGAGTACTGAAGTCGTTGTTTCTCTAAGTGATTTTTCATTAAATATAACCTCTTCTCCATGCACAATTGGAGAACCTAGAAAATACAACCTCATTGAATCAGCTCCAAATTGATCTAGTACTGCACCAATCTCAGTATAATTACGCTTACTTTTTGACATCTTCGTACCATCAGGTGCTAAAGCAAGACCATTTACAATTACATTCTCAAAAGATTTACCATCAAACAATGCACAACCTAAAACATGCAGGGTATAGAACCAACCTCTTGTTTGATCTACACCTTCAGCTATGAATTGAGCTGGATATTTTTGCTCAAATTTCTCTTTGTTTTCAAATGGGTAGTGTAGTCTAGCAAATGGCATAGCTCCAGAGTCATACCATACATCTATGACATCATTTACACGATTCATGGTTCCATCACACTTAGAACACTTATATGTAACTTCATCGACAAACGGTTTGTGCGGATCTTTTAAATCCACACCTGATTTCTCTTTTACTTCTGCTAAAGATCCTAGAACTTCTGTTTCTCCACACTTTTCACAAACCCATGCAGGAAGTGGTGTTCCCCAATATCTATTTCTACTTAATGCCCAATCTCGAGCATCCTCTAACCAATTACCAAACCTTCCATCCTTAATGTGTTCTGGTACCCAATTAACTTCATTGTTTTCTGCAACCATCTTTTCCCTAATTGCAGAAACCTTTACATACCAACTCTTAATTGGCTTGTATATCAAAGGGGTATCGGTTCTCCAACACATTGGCATTTGATGTTCGTAATCATAATGAGCAAAGAGTAATCCTCTATTCTTCAAATCTTCCATGATGTATTTATTTGCCTTTTTGTAGAACATTCCTTTGAATTGCTCTATCTCCTCATTCATATTTCCTTGATCATCTAGATAGTCAAACATCGTAATACCCATGCCTGTCATAAGTGCAAAATCTTCTTCCCCATATGGAGCTTGATGGACTAAACCTGTACCATCCTCAAGAGTTACATGGTCTGCATGCACTACTCTAAAAGCACCTTCCTTTCTTCTGTCTTCAAAATATGGATACAAAGATTCATACTCTTTTCCTACTAATTCTTTTCCTAAGAATGTTCTCGACACTTTGAAACCCTCTCCAAAAATGTTTTGAGCAAGTGATTTTGCAACTACATATTTCTCACCTTTGTATTCAACTTCTACATATTCAAAATCTTTACCAACAGCGGCCAAAAGATTACCTGGCATAGTCCAAGGTGTCGTTGTCCATATCAAAAGGAATGTATCTTCGTCTTTTAACTTAAGTTTAACCGTAATTGCAGAATCCACTATCGCTTTGTAACCACCTAGTGCAACTTCTGAATTAGAAAGAGTCGTACCTGCACGTGTAGAGTAAGGAACAACTTTATATCCTTGATACAGAAGTCCTTTCTTGTAAAGCTCTTTCAAAGACCACCATACACTTTCAATATATGCAGGATCCATTGTTGCATACTCTTCATCTTTGTTTACCCATCTTCCCATTCTTTCTGTAAGAGCAGATATCTCTCCTTGATATTTCTGTACAGACTCTCTACACATTTGATTGAATTTTTCTATACCGAATTTCTCAATATCTTCTTTTTGTTCAAAACCTAATGTCTTTTCAACCTCATACTCAACAGGGATACCCTGACAATCCCAACCTAAACTTCTATCTACCCTAAACCCTTTCATGGTCTTGTACCTTGGAACTATGTCTTTAATTACCATAGTCAAAGCATGACCATAGTGAGGTCTATTATTTGAGGTAATTGGACCATCAAAAAAAGTGAAAGGTTTATCTTTACTTTTTTGATCTATTGATTTTCTAAGGATATCGTTTTCTCTCCAGAATTTTAATATTTCCTCTTCCGTTTTTGGGAAGTCAGGCATACTATTTTCTGTCGTTATTTTCATACTCTCTGTAATATCTTTTTCCATTTATCTACAGTTATAATTTAAACAAAAAGCCCCCTTACGAAAACCAGTATCATTGTATACTAATCTTCGTAAAGGGGCGAATATTTCAAAACATATTTCGCGGTACCACCCTACTTCAAAGTTCCATTACTAGAACTTCCTTTCTAACCACATCTAAGTATGGTTACGGTCTAAGATAACGGGGACCTACCGATGGAGTCTACTTGCAAATGCTTTCTTTCCATCACTCACCAGTGATATCTGGGTCAAAGTGTCAAAAATGATTATACCACATTTTCAAAGAAGTTAAGATCACCTGTTTTTCTAGTTATATTAAAGACTATGTGGGTAAAACAATATCTTTTAACATTACTATATACGATTAGCATTCAAACAAAATAGATAATTGAGTCTTTGTGTAATTTATATTTCCCATAGTAACATGAAATTCTCATACAAAACCCAAATAGTCTGTACTAGATATTGGTAAACAGGTGATCTTAGCTTAATCTCCTAATCTTGGAATGTAGTATAATAAAGGATGAAAACATCTTGGGATCTAACAAAACTCTACAAAAATCAAAAAGATCCAAATATACAAAAGGACATAGATAATTGTATAAAGAAAAACAGACTTTTTTCAGAGAAGTGGAGGAAAAACAATCGGTATTTAGAGGATCCAAAGATCCTTCAACAAGCATTGAAAGAATATGAAGAGCTAGAAGAAACGTATGGGCTATGTAACAAACCTCTTTACTACTACATTCTGCTTAACTCCTTGGATCAAACAGATACAGAGATAAAAGCAAAGTTGAACAAGATATCCGATATATCAGTAAAGCTCTCCAATGATATTCAATTCTTTTTCTTGAACATATCAAAAATTCCAAAAGAGAAACAAAAGGAGTTCTTGGATTCCCCACTCTTGATTAATTACAAACATCTTCTTGAAAGAGAATTTCTTCAAGCGAAATACCTTCTTTCAGAAAAAGAAGAGAATGTCTTTACTCTTGTTGGCAAAACATCCCATTCTAACTGGGTAGATATGCTCTCAGAGCTTCTTGACAAGCAAGAGATAGAGGTAAAAGATGAAGAGGGTAAATTGGTTAAGATAACTTACAATAGTTTAAACAAATATCTTAATTCAAAGAACAGAGATGTCAGAACATATGCTGCTAAAAAGTTCAATGAGGTAAATGAAAGATATTCAGAGATAGCTGAGTTTGAATTGAATTCAATTTTGGAGTTTAAAAAGATAGAAGATGAATACAGGGGGATTGATAAACCGGAATTTGCAAGACATATTTCTGACGATATGGATAGCGAGGTTGTAAATACTTTGGTAAAAATTGTAACAAAGAACTTTGCATTAACACAGAAATATTACAAATACAGAGCAAAACAGCTTGGTGTTAAACAGATAGCTTACTACGAAAGGAATGTACCATTGGGAGAAGTACAGAAAGAATTGAATTTTGAAGATTCAATACAACTCGTTGAAGATACTTTTGATGATTTAGATAGAGACTTTGGAAATATTGTTAGAGAATACAAGAAAGATGGGACGTTTGATGTATATCCTAAAAAAGGTAAATCCGGTGGAGGATTTTGCATAACTATGAGTAAATCGTTACCTACGTACATACTCTTGAATTATCTCAATCGAGTAGATGATGTATTAACAATTGCTCATGAGTGTGGACATGGTATTCATGCTGAGATGTCGAAGATTCAATCCCCACTAAATAGCGGCCACCCTACCTCTTTAGCTGAGACAGCTAGTACTTTTTTTGAAGATTTTGTACTTGAAAGGATGTTAAAAGATGCAGATAGTGATACAAAGTTCTACATATTAAATCAGAAGATACATGATGATACTTCATCCATTTTTAGACAGGTTGCTTTGTATAATTTTGAAAAGGAGTTACATTCAGAGTTTAGAAAGAAAGGGTATTTAAACAAGGATGAGATATCTAAGATGTTTTGTAAGCATATGAGTGCATATTTAGGTGATTCTGTTAAACAGGATGAGTCTATGAAGTATGGGTGGGTTCATTGGAGTCATATCAGGAGATTCTTCTATGTATATACATATGCTAATGGTTTGTTAATTTCAAAAGGTTTACAAGCTATGGTTAGAGGTAAAAAGGAGAATATTGAATATGTGAAGAAGTTTTTAAGTTCTGGAAGTACTAAGTCTCCAAGAGAGGTATTTAATGATATGGGGATAGATATTTCTAAGAAGGATATTTGGGAAAAAGGTATTAATGAGATAAAATGTATGATAGATAATTTAATTTAGAAATATATTATGGACCACAGACTTGATTGGGAATCAGAAAGAGAGGAAAAGGAGGAAAGGGAAACTTTAGAAGCTATTAACAAACATAGAGAATTAGTAGAAGAATGGTTAAAGAAGAATGAGATTGATAATTATATACTTGGGAATGGTGCTGTATATTTAATGCATTCATACCATTCATGTATTCGTGACAATGGAGAGTTTCTTCTGTTTGAAAACAAAGTAGGAGAACTAAGAGATGAGAATATTATAAATCCTGTTGAAAATATAAGTATTGAGAAATGCTCTTCATCCTTTAAAATAGGTCTAGGCGAATCTAATAGAAGAATAATTACAGTAGATGGAGAAGCTAATATAACCCGTATAGAGTAATCTTGCCGGACATAGATTCGAACTATGATTAACGGTTCCAGAGACCGCCGTCCTACCATTAGACGATCCGGCATTAATATCGCTATTATACCTGATATTGCTTTAATCTTGAAATCACTTTTTCCTCTCCAAGTACCTGCATAATCTGATACAAATCAGGTGTTCTAGTTCTGTATGTCAAAGCTACCCTTAAGGTCATAGCAACATCACCTACCTTACATTCCAATTCATCTGCTAGTTTCTTAATCTTCTCAAACCAAGTATCCAAGCTATCGGAGATATCAAATACTTCAATATATTTTGAAACAATGTTACTTTGTAGTTCTTTGCTTACCTTGTCTGAAATATTCTCCATATCCTGCTTCTTAAACATCTCATCAAAGAAAATTACTAACTGATCCCTTACATCCTCATACTTAACAATATCCTTCCTTATCCTCTCCCCTTCTCTTTCAATATTAAAAATATTAATACAATATTCAGTATTTTCTTTTAAAAGTGTAACTAATTCAGGATCAAACATCAAAGCCCACTCTAATACATTTTCATACACCTCACGTGCTGAGAGAGTAGCTAAATACTCTTTACAAATATCGTTTAGTTTTACAATATCAAAAAGAGCTCCTGCATTATTGAATTTCTCAAATCTCAATCTAAAATCATCAAAACCTAACCCTTTGTTCTGCAATTTCCAATCATACAAATTGGAATTAGCAATCGTTAATAGATATTCTAAAACACCTTCCTTTGGGTATCCTTTTTCTACATAGTAAGCAACAGCTGCCTCAGGATCTTTTCTCTTACTTAGTTTTCTCTTCTTCCCATTATCTAACTTCATTAATGGAGAGAGGTGTACATATGGTAGTTGTTTAAATCCTAATTTAGAAAAAAGCTCTACATGCAAAGGAACAGATGAAAACCATTCATCCCCCCTTGTTATATGGGTAATCCCCATTAAAGTATCATCAATTGGATGTGCAAAATGATATGTAGGAAATCCATCTGATTTAAGTAATACTGCATCCATATCATTTTCTCTCAAGGTAACAGTACCTTTTACTAAGTCCTTAAGTACAAATGTATTTTCCATATTACCAGTAGAATACAAACGAATGACAAACTTCTGACCCTCTTCTAGTTTACCTTTTACATCTTCAAAACTTGCATCTCTCCATTTTGCCCATTTTCCATAGCAACCTGTCCTTAGACTAGATTTTTCTTGCTCTTCTCTCATACTTTCTAATTCCTCAGAAGAAAGGAAGCATGGATATGCCAATCCCTTAGAAACAAGATCCTTAGCAAAAACTTTGTATATATCTAATCTTTGACTCTGAATGTATGGACCATATGCACCGGCACCATTCACCTCATCTACCATACCTTCGTCAAATTCGATTCCAAATCCCCTTAAACCATTCACAATCATAGAGACACCATTTTCGATCTCTCTCTCCTTGTCTGTATCCTCTATTCTCAATATTGCTATACCATTTGTTTGCTTTGCAAATCTTGTAGCTACCAAACCTGAATACACATTACCAATATGCATGAATCCTGTAGGACTAGGTGCAAACCTTAATACCATAGCTCCATCAGAAAGTTCTCTTTGAGGATATTTCTTGGAAATTTCCTCTACGCTTGTAGTAACATTTGGAAAGAGTAACTCTGCTAATTGAGCATTTTCATCATTTGTTCTCATATGCAATTGATAATATAGGTAAGTATTGCTAAGATTATATCATGACATTAACAGAAGCAGCATTTTGGACAAAAAGGTTCGGAGTAATAGCGTTAGGAGCAGGTATTATCTTTGTAGTGGTAATATTGATCTTAACCATACAGCCCAAGAATGATATGCCAGCTGAATATTTAACTGCAAATTATGCATGTACTGAGAAAAGAGAAGAATTCCTCGAAAGTAAATTAGATATTCCTTCTTTAGCTCTTGCAGATGGTTCCGAGATGGTTTTTGAGATATTAACAGATACAGGAAAGATTGATTCTCTTCCTCAGATTATTAATGTGTATGAATTTGAAATTCCGACTCAGTCTTTAAGTGCACAGGCTAATGCAAAAATATTGGCAAAAAAGATGGCTTTTGATCCAGAAGCAATCATTAGAAAAGGAACACAAAGCTATGTTTTTGTAGACAAGGAGAACAAGAGAACTTTGGAGATTCAGGCTAAGAATATGAATTTTACATTGAAGACTGAGCCTGCACATATCAAAGAGATTTCAGACAAGGGAACTTTGCCAAGTGAACAGGATGCAAAGCTTACTGCTACGAGTATGTTAAGAAGTTTAGGATTGTATTCTGATGACTATTCTTTAGGTAATCATCAGATTACATATATCAATATTAATCCTGATGGTAGTTACAGTAAAGCATCTTCTGCATCAGAGGCAGAGTTAATAAAGATAGATTTTGTTAGAAAGAAATCAATGATCACCATAGCTTCAAATATTGTAGGTGCAGACGATATGGTTCAAACATTAACAACAAGGCTTGGTATGGAACCTACTCTTTCAAATACAATCGTTAATGACGAGAGGTTAGATGTATATACATATGACACGATCGTATCATATCCAGAGACACAAAGGCACAACATCTCTGTGTATGTAGGAGTGGAAGACACAGAGAACAAAACAACAGGTAATGTGATGAATTCTGTATATCAAATTGAATATGTTTACTGGCCAGTACAGGTAGAAGCATGTGGTACATATGAATTACTCTCTCCTCAGAAAGCAATAGAGGAGGTACAAGCTGGGAAGGGAAAGATTGTATATCTTTTTGAGAAAAATGGTGATGATGTAGTACAGTATACTCCAAGAAAAGTTAAGAAATTCATAGTAACAAAAGACATATTCATTACTTACTATGAATCCAAGGATGAATTGCCATATCTTCAACCTGTATATGTAATATCAGGTGATGTCATATTTGACAATGACATTAAGGGTTCCTTTGATATATACTACCCAGCCATTAACTACGATATCGTACAAGACAAGATAGAATTACCTGCACCTCAAGTAGTGGAAAAGACATCTTGGTTGTAATCTTGTGTTGTTAATATACCTTCTGATGATATATAATTCTGAAAACATAATATATCTTTTACAATATTTTCATGGAAAGAACATTAATCGCTGATCTAAAAAGCAACATAGGTAAATCTGTAAGAATTAGAGGGAGAGTAGATACAATGAGAGATCAGGGTAAAATTGTTTTTCTCGTTCTTAGAGACAGAAGTGGGGAGGTACAAACTGTTGCATGGATTGGAAATAGTGAAGAGATTCTTCAAAAGGTTAAATCTGTAACACTAGAATCAGTCGTAGATATTACTGGTAAGGTAAAAGAAGCAAAACAGGTAACAACAGGATATGAAGTAGAAATTACTGATATACAAATAGATTCTCTCTCTAATACTCCCCTACCAATTGTCATAGAAGAAGAGCATAGTGACAATGTCTCAGCATTGGATATGAGACTTGATTACAGATGGATAGATCTTCGATCAAAAAGAAACAACCTCATGATGTCTGTTGCAACTTTGATGACAGAACAATTAAGAGAATTCTGTACCAAGAATGATTTCAAAGAAATACAAGCACCAAGAATAATTAGTGCAGCTAGTGAATCAGGTGCAAATGTGTTTGAAGTAAAATATTTTGACAAAAAAGCATACTTAGCTCAATCACCTCAATTCCATAAGCAGATGGCTATGGCTGCTGATCTAGAAAGAGTCTTTAATGTAGGGCCTGTATTTAGAGCAGAGAAATCATTCACTACAAGACACTTAACAGAATATACCAGTTTTGATGTAGAGATGGCATATATTGATTCATACAAAGAGGTATGTCATTTTGAGCAAGAAATGATTAAATCTATGCTAAAAGAGGTTAAGGAAAAATATGGAGAAGATATAAAAAATGTATTTGGAATAGACGTTGTAGTACCTGAAGGAGACTTCCCATATTTAACTGTAAAGGAAGCAAAAGAGAAATTAGCAAAGAAAGGAATACAAAGTAAAGAGGATGGTGATTTTTCACCTGAGGAAGAGAGAGCAATATCTGAGATTATGAAAGAAGAAACAGGTTGTGAATTCCTTTTCATGATTGATTACCCTTACAAAAACAGGGCTTTCTACCATATGAGAAATGAAGAGGACAGAGATATAGCATTAGGATATGATTTGTTCTGGAAGGGCCTTGAGATTACAACAGGAGCACAAAGAGAGCATAGGTATGATGTGTTAAAAGAGAATGCAAAAGAGAGAGGAATGTCAGAGGAATCTCTTACTGATTATCTTGAATATTTTAAATATGGTTGTCCTCCACATGGTGGTTTCGCAATTGGAACAGAGAGACTTCTAATGAAGCTTTTAGAATACAATAGCGTACTGGAAACAACATATTTACCAAACACTCCAAACAGATTAGGGAAATTAATTAACAAAAATTAATTCTTTTCTGAATATTTCCATTCTTTTACTCCAAACTGAATACTTTGGTTACCATTCCAGAAATTAATATCTGGATAGCCGACTACATCTATTTCATCATTCTCTTTCAAGGTTTCAGTATCTTCATTACATCCAAACATAATCAATGTAAGAAGATCAATACCACTTCCCTTAACAAGTAACTTCATATGATTATTCTCTTTTCCCATTGTACTCTTCTTCACAATTATCAGATTTGAAAGAGCAATTGTTGGTTTAGGATTACCATATCCAAAAGGTTCCAAATTATTCAATTCTTCTACAAGTTTGTAAGAAACATCTTCTGAATCTAACAGTAAATCTATGTAAAGTTTAGGAACAAGTTGTTCTTTTGTGATTTTCTTGTTTGCATACTCTACTATCTTTTCTTTAAATTCATCAACCTTTTCTTCTTTTACTGTAAAACCTGCTGCTAGTTCATGTCCTCCAAACCTATGAAGGTATTTACTAAATTTAGTTAATGTCTTGGTAATATCAAACCCTGAGATGCTCCTTGCAGATCCTTTAACAACACAATCATTATTTGTAGCTACAAGTACTGGCCGATGATACTCTTCTTGAAGTTTACCAGCTACTAAGCCTATTACTCCCTCATGCCAATCTTTTCCTAATACAAATATCAAGGAATTATTTGGTTCTACACTCTTTCTGGAAATTTCAAGTAATTCTTGTGTAATACTTTGTCTATCAAAATTGAGACTTTCTAATTGATTCGCTATTTTTTTACATTGAGACTCATTACTACTCACAAGTAATCTTACTGCATCCATGGGTGCTCCTATTCTACCTGCAGCATTTATCCTTGGTCCAAGAATATATCCTATATGGTATGAAGCTATATCTTTCAAATCTATTCCTGCTCTTAGTGCTAATGCTCTTAATCCTTTTCTTTTTCCTTTCTTTATTTGTTCTAATCCATATTTTACAAATATTCGATTTACTTCTATCAATGGCATTAGGTCAGTTATTGTTGCCATAGCTACAAGGTCTAAACCTTTTGTATCTTCTGTAATTTCACTTTCCATACCTACAAGCTCTTTTATTGCCTGTACCAAAAGAAATGCTATAGCACTTCCACATATCTCTTTTTGAGGATACTCTTTTCCAGGATACATCTGATGTACTAATGTATAGTCGAGAGAATCTAACAGATCTTCTGGAGGTTGATGATGATCGGTTATTACAAATTTTAAAGATTTTTCATCTCTGTATTTTTTTATTAATTCTTTATCCCTGACTCCACAATCTACAGATATGAGTAATTTAACACCTAAATCTAATACATCGTTTAATGAATCTTCTGTTAATCCATATCCCTGCTCTATACGATTTGGGATATATGGTAATACCTCTATCTTTTTATCTAAATGTTTAGCTAGATCTTTAAAAAGGAATTCCCAAATAATGCTTGATGCACATATTCCATCAGCATCATAGTCTCCGTGAATTATGATTTTTTCATTTAAATCAATACTTTCTAAAATTTCTTTAGCAGCTTTCTTTGAATCAAAAAGTTTCTTGTAGCTAGGAATATTGGATATCTGTGGATCGAGAAAGTCCTTGTCATTTAATATATCTCTAGATTTGAGAATATATTTTAATATCTCTTTGTTTGTTTTTTTAGGAAATATCCATTCCCTTTTACTCTGTAGACTCATTTATGAATTTTTCAATTAAATCCCAATTAAATCCTTTTCTACGTAAGAAATCTATCTTCTTTCTATCATCCATAGTTATTTTTTCTTCTTTGTATTTCTTTTCATACATTCTTTTAAGAATATCATATTCATCCTCTACTAATTCATTAACTCTTTCTACAGCTATTTCCTTAGATACACCTTTAGAAAGCAATTCGGATATTAAGATGGCTTTTCCTCTAGGTTTGTTCTTAATCCTAGATTGTACAAAAAGAGTTGCATAGTTTGAATCATCAATATATCCATATTCATTTAGCTTTTTAACCACATACTCTATGATTTGTTCACTATTCTCTTTTGAAATATCTGAATACCACTTACCTTTCTTTTTTAAGGATAGTTCTCTAAGATATTTCTTAACCTGATATTCTGTTTTGACACCTCTGGAAATGGAGTCTACTGCTCTAGAAAGAAATCTGCTTTGTATCTCATCTTTAAATATATTCTCTATTTCCAAATCAGTGACATCCTTCCCAACATACAGAGTATATTTAGCAACAATGTCTAAAGATACACCACAAAAGAATTCACCATCTACAGACATACTCACCCTAGAAGGGTCTTTCTTTTGAGACGCTAGTTTTGTAATTTTCATTTACTTAACTTTTGCTTTAACTTCTTTCTCAATCTTATCTCTAAGTTTTTTATCTTCTCTCAATTGATCTGCTGTAGCTTCTCTTCCTTGTGCAAGTTGAATATCTCCATATTTAAACCATGCACCTGCTTTTTGAACTATTCCTAATTCTAATGCAGCATCAAGTATACTACTCTCCTTGTCTATACCCATTGGATATATCATATTGAAGGTTGCTTCTTTGAAAGGAGGAGCTACTTTGTTCTTAACTACTTTTACTTTTCTAGAATGCCCTATTACTTGTCCATCTTTCAATATTTTGTCTTTCTGTCTAATATCCATTCTAATGGAAGCATAGAATTTGAGAGCATTACCACCTGTTGTTGTTTCTGGGTTACCAAACATCACTCCAATCTTCATTCTTAATTGATTTAAGAAGATTATTGTTGTACCTGATTTACTACTAATCGCTGTAATCTTTCTTAATGCTTGGGACATAAGTCTGGCTTGTAATCCCATATGGCTATCTCCCATATCACCCTCAATCTCTGCTCTAGGTGTAAGTGCTGCTACAGAGTCTACTACAATAACTCCAAAAGCTGCGGATCGAACCAAGGTTTCAAGTATCTCTAATGCTTGTTCGCCAAAATCTGGTTGAGATATATACAACTCATCAATATTTAAGCCAATATTCTTTGCATATGAAGAATCAAATGCATGTTCTGCATCTATGAAAGCAACTGCTTCACCCATTCTTTGTGCTTCTGTAAGGATATGAATAGCTAATGTTGTCTTACCAGAAGACTCTGGTCCGTATATTTCAATAATTCTACCCTTTGGAATACCTCCTACACCCAAAGCCATATCTAAAGACAATGCTCCTGTAGGTATTACATCAATATCTACTTTCTTTTGGTCTCCAAGTTTCATTATGGAGCCTTTCCCAAACTGTTTCTCTATTTGAGATATTGCCATTTCAATGGCCTTCTTCTTTGGAGATTCTACTGCAGGTATCTCTACTTTTTCTTTATTTTTAACTACTTCTTTCATATTTATGGGCTACTAAATTTAAGAATATGATTAAGGATAACAGAGGGGAATGGTTGAGTCAAAGACCTAAAGTAAATACTTAATTAACCGATAATATTTTTATACAAAATCTCTAGAGAGGGCTTCAGAGAGATTTTTAACAAGTGAATTTCTCAAACTTTCATCTTCTCTTATATATCTAGCAACCTCTATTTGTATTGCTGGTATTCTCAATTTTGAAGCAACAAATTCTGTTATTGTTTCCTGATCATTATCTAGCAACCTAAATACAGAGATATTTATTCCTTTCAATTCGCCTTTGTCTAAAGAACCTTTTAACTTCATAGCTATACTTCTAGATCTAAGGAACTTGGTTGGATAGTAGATACCAATATCGTACATATTGTCATCTTTTAATCCATGTATATCCAACACGCATTTAATTTTGTTATCTTTTACAATATTGACTATTTCTTTTTTGTAAGGATTATCATCTTCTTTGTGGAAATTAGGATCATACTCTGTATCTTCACAGGTATATATTCCAAAACATTCAATACCTTTACATACCCCATCTACTATATGGTCAGTTAGAGGCTCTCCATGTTTGTATGCCATATTTAGCCTTGGTCTTCTATGTGCATATACATGTGGAGCAGACAAAAGGATTGATATTTTACCTTGTATAACTTTGTATTCAGAGCAGTTCATTACAAATAACTTACCATATATTGATGTACTTTTACAAATATGTGAGAATGAAAGTGAAATAATTTTATATATTTTATTATGAAGAGAATACTTAATTTTGTAGCAACTCTTTTGCTTTTGCTAATGCCATTGTCATTAATAGTAACACCTGTTGCAGCTCAAACAGACGATGAGATAATGTTCGATACATCGTATGAAGATTATGATTGGGATTCATATATCTCAGACTATGATTACGATTATAGTGGAGATTGGGAATCAAGTTTGGAGGATTATGGAGTTTCAGAAGCAGGAATCGCAGCTTTCGGTGCTTTAGGAATATTGTTTGGTGGCTTCATGTTAATTGTAAGTTTAGTGTTATCTTTATCTTTGTATTTCTATACTTCCTTCGCATTGATGAAGATTGCAAAGAAATTGGAAGTAGAGAATGCATGGTTTGCATGGGTTCCAATATTGAATATGGCTTTACTTCTTAAGATGGGTATGCAAAATCCATGGTTGATACTTTTAGTATTGATACCAGGACTTGGAGCATTGATAGTAGCAATATTGTCAGTAATCGCTACAATGAAGATTTGTGAGAGAAGAGGATATGACAAGTTATTAGGATTATTAAGCCTAGTACCAGTAGCAAACTTGGTACTTCTTGGAGTCCTAGCTTGGGGAAAGAAGGCATAGTAGATATATGGAGTTTTAGAATAGGGGGTACTTAGTATCCCCTATTTTCTTCTTCTTTAGAAATATCAGGTAGTAATTGAGGTTGTGGTTGTGGTTCTGATTCAAGTAGACCCTCCTGCTTTACTCTGTCTACTCTTTTTACTAATTGATTGAATCTAGTAGTATTAACAGTATCATATTGCTTCTGAAGAGAATCTATTCTCTCCCCTATCTTGTAGAACGACTCCGAGAATGTATCAAACTCCTTCTCAAAAGACTTAACATGACCAATTATATTGTAAATGTTCTTTTGAACTCTAAAATTCTCATATGACTGTTTAATCATTCTAAGGATAGCTGTAAAACTAAAAGGACCTGCTAAAACAACCTTACTTGCCATTGCTTCTTGAGAAAGCTCCGGCATCTTGTCATATATGTATGAAAATATCATCTCATTTGGAATGAAGAGTATTACAAAATCAACAGTCTTATCCTCAGGATTGATATAGTCTCTATTTGTAACCTGCTTAATCTTCTCCTTAACATCCCTTTCAAACATCTTCATATATTTCTCCTTCGTCTCTTTATCTTCTGTTTCTGACATTCTTTGAAGATTTGCATATGGGAATTTAGAATCAACATTTATCCTCGTTCTATCTGGAAGAAATATTGCAAAATCAGGCCTAGTTTCGGAACCTGCTTGTTCTTTGTTAAACTCATAGTCCTCACCTCTTACAAAGCCTGCCATCTTAAGAAGATCATCCGCTACCTGTTCTCCGAACTGTCCTCTTAATTGATTGTTTGAGAGAACCTTCTTCAAACTCTCAGTACTAACAGAAAGCTGCTCTGTAATCTTTCTACTCTCCTCAACAGAACTCTTTAATGTAGCGAAAGAATCTATTCTCTCTTTCTCTGCACCTTTCATATACTCCTCCATATTCTTGACCATTCTCGCTATCTCTGCCCGTTTATTATCCAGTTCAATACGATTCTGCTTTGTCTCAGAAGAAAGCTTTTCATTTGCCATTCTAACTAGATCTTCATTTGCTTGATTGAGAACAATTGGTAAAAGCTCTGTAAGCTTGTTCTCAATAGTTTCGGAAATATCCTCTGTATTGTTAGATTGGCCTCTTTTGAGTAAGTAAAATATACCAACACCTAAAAGGATTCCACCAACAAGAGCTATAATAACTTCGGGCATAGTGATACAATAGAATAATTTATGTATAGTTATTATATATAACTTTTATTAAGAAGACCAAACATTATGATAGATCTCCAAAGTAAGCAGTTCATCTTCATTAGAAATATTCTTTTAACAACAGTACTTGGAGGAATAATTGGTGTCCTTAACTATCTTTTCAATATATTAGTTGCAAGATATACAGATCAGGATATTTTTAGTGTTTTTAGTGCAGCCGTTGGAATCATATATCTAATTCAGATTCCCGCAGTTTCGATACAGTCATTGGTTACAAAAGAAATTGCCAAAAACAAGGGTAAAGATCTAAATCATTACAAGTGGTATTCCTTTGGTATATTTACATTAATTGGTTTTGTCTTCTCATTGGTATTCTTTCTTTTCAGAGACAGTATTTCAGATTTAGCTTCCATACCTGATGAATTAATTATATTCCTAGCATTAACAATGTTCTTCGGATTCATTAGTCCTGTATCAAAAGGCTTGTTACTCGGAGAAGAAAGAATAGTAACTGTAAACTTAGTCTTGCTTTTAGAGACAGTTCTTAAATTTGTAATTGGTGCATTTGCAATACAACAGGGAGGCTTAGTATGGGCATTAATACTGGCAAATTCTGTCCCAGCAATGATTACAACTATTGGAATAATTCCGTTTGTGAAATTTAAAGATATTGGAATAGAGAAAGTAAGAATGAATTTCAAGGAATTTCTTTTTATGACAATATCTTTTCTCTTAATAACCATTCCTTTCTCTTTGGATTTAGTTTTGGTTAATCCTTCTTTTAGGGCAGAGTATTCAAGTATTTCTCTCTTAGGTAAACTTATATATTTTACCTGTATAACTACATCCACTGTTCTTTTTGCAAGACTTTCAAATGAGGTGTTGGTAAAAGATCAAAAGAAGAGTTTAGTAATATCTCTAACACTTGCTGGAGGTATTGGTTTGTGTATGTCTTTGATATATTTTGTTTTTGGTGATCTTGTAATTTCTTCGACAGTTGGTGAGCAGTATATTGGTATTGAGAAATATATTGGGGTTTTTGGTTTGTGTATGACAGGCTTCTCTTTGGTATATATGATTATTAATTATTTCATTTCAAAGGGAGAATATGGGTATGTTTGGATTTTGCTTGGTACTGCTGTATTACAGGTTTTTCTTTTCTCTTTTAGGAATGATTCTTTAAATATGGTTGTGGAGAATCAGATATATATATATATGATTTTAACTTTGTTGATATTTTTCTGTTTAATATTTAAATTAAGGAAACATAGATAATATGGAGACAAAAGAAGTAAAAAAAGAGGTAAGAAATCTTTTTTCAGAGTTCAAGGATTTTGCTTTCAAGGAGGCTACTTTGGGTGTTGCTATTGGTATCATGCTTGGAGGAGCGGTTAAGAGCGTAATTGATTCTTTAGTTAATGATATTCTTACACCTCCAATAGCGAAACTTACTTCTGGTATTGATTTTAGTAATTTGTATGTAGTACTTGGTAAGGGTGAATATGAGTCTTTAGAGGCTGCAAGGGATGCAGGCGCTGTAGTTATTACTTATGGTAATTTCATATCAGTATTGATTAAAGTTTCATAGCCTTCTCTTCCGCCCCAGAATACATAACCCTGTCCGCCCAGTTC
>CAZLAH010000007.1:0-2866 GCA_964557565.1 uncultured Candidatus Saccharibacteria bacterium | reverse complement strand
ATGGTAATTTCATATCAGTATTGATTTCTTTTTTGATTACAGCTGTTGTGTTGTTTTTGATTGTATATCAGGGTACTAAGTTGGTTAAGAAGAAGGAGGAGAAGGTACAGAGAGCTACAAAGGTATGTCCATACTGTAAGTCGGAGGTGCATAAGGATGCAAAGAAATGTGCTTTTTGTGCTAGTAACTTGAAATAGGATGTTGGAGGTATTTGTTAAAGCTAATTCGAAGAAAGATGAGGTTCTCTTTGATAATGATATATATTATGTTCATACAAAGAAACCGGCAGTTGAAGGTAAAGCAAATGATGCTGTTGTTTCTTTGCTTGCTAAATATCTAGGCATTTCAAAAAGTAATTTGGTAATACAAAGAGGAAAAACTTCGAAGAAGAAATACATAAAGATAATTGGACGATGATGGATTCGAACCAACGACCCCTACAATGTGAATGTAGTGCTCTAACCAGCTGAGCTAATCGTCCATGTTTAATTATACCTCTGGGGGACGATTATCTGTAGTTTGATTGTTCTGTAATTCCTCTTTTACTGTAGGAATTACATCTTCTTTCTTTTCTTCCACAGTTATATTTCCTACCTTCAAATCATCTTTAAAAGATTTCCAAATCAGATAGAAGGCAAAGAGAAGGAAAGGGAAAGCAAATGCTACAAAGAGGTTCCGGGTGATGATACCAGATACTAAGCCTAGTAAAACAGCTAATCCTAATCTTGTTACTATTTGACCAAAAGACATAATTTCTCTTTTATTAAATTGATTTAATTTTTATCTTTTTTGCTAATATGTAGTTGTCCTTTTTAACATCTACTGACATGTTCGCCATATTATCAGAAAGTCCATATGAAGTACTGTCTATACTGATTTCATAGTTACCTTTGTCTACAATGAATCGGTACTGTCCTTTTTCATTTGTAATTCTCTTCGCTACGATTTTGTTAAACTCTCTTTCTTTGATATATACGGAGATTCCTTCTACTGATTTGCCTTTTTCGTCAACCACTTTCCCATATTTTCCTTTTTTATCAAATAGAGAAGATATTAAGGTATAGCAAGGAAGAATATATACCAAGCCTATCAAGAGATTCTCTATTTGTGGGTATTTCTGATACATATATACGGTAAGTGTTATACCTCCTACAAAGATTAAGAAGTTCAAAACAAAAGCTATCTTGGAGATAATGTTTCTTGAAGAGATAATGAAGGTATCCATTTTGGACATTTCTGTTGGATCCATTGGTATCGCTATCTGTATATTACTGTCAGATGACGATACTACTAAGGATCCTGTATATACATTTGAGATTGGATAGTCCTCCGCATTTTTAATTTTCTCACTTGGGAATTTGTATCCTCTCTTTGAAGCAACTAATGTGTATTTACCTGGTTCTAAGTTCCCTGTAATACGTCCATTCATATTTGTGACTTCTGTACCTACTAATTTGTTTTCACTATCCATTATTCTTACAACTGCCATGTGTATTGGCTCTTTTGTTTTGGAATCATATACAAATCCGTAATGAATTCTTTTTCTCTTGTATCCTAGTGCACTGAATATCCCTAAGAAGAACTGACCAATACTGTAAGCAAGTTGAGAAAGTCCTCCAAGCGCTGCTGTTGTACCAACTGCTACAGAGACAGCTCCAGTAGCTACTGTAATCTGTTGTAATTGTGGTTCTTCAATTTGATCAATATTGTCTTTGATATCTACAAATACTTGAAGTACCACACCTGTTTTTTCTTCTTCTGCTACCACACTCTTCTCGTAGTACCCCATACCTCCAGTTCCTGTAAGGCCATCAGCTACCCAGTACATTACACCTCCGATAACTGTTTGTGATACATATACACTGTCTCCCTCTACATTTATTCTTTGTGGGAATGGTCCAGAGTATTTAACCGCTCCCTCACATTTCGGAGAAATTTCTTTGAGGTTCTTTGCATTTGGACAGAGTACAAAGACATTGGTGTCTTCACCTACTACATACATGGTAAATGGTCTAAGTACTCCATGGTCTTCTTTTAATTTAACAACTGTTTTCTTCTCTTCTGGTGATGTAGCAAGGACAGCGTCTGCCCAATCTCTATCTTTTGCAAAGAGAACAGGAACATCTACTACTAAATAGTCACCTTCTGTGACCCTTACTTTTTGTTCTCCAAACTGGCCATTATCCGGATTTGTCACATCTGTATCTTCATTCTCCGCAAGGACTGTTTTTAATGATGCACCTACATTTTTGAGTATTGCACTTGTACCTATGTATATTGAGTCACTTAGGTTTGTAACTACAGGAACTGCATTTCTTGCTTGTACAGCAAAGCCATACTGTGTCCCTATCTCCAACCCACTTACAACTATTCCTTTACTGCTCCCAAAGTCTTCAAATTTACCCCACACTTCTTCCTCTACAAAAGACCCATCAGAGAAATTAATATATTTGCCTGTGTTTGTTTCTCTTAATGCAAAGTCTGTGTTTGAGGGATTCAGGAGAGTGTTAAAATACAATCTTGCAGATCCACTATCAATTCTTTCAACTTTTACCATTGCTGGAGTTTGAGCATATGTATATGCAGAAGAAGTAGAGGACCATGATGTTAATACTCCTTTTGTATTGCTACTTCTAACTTTGAAGGTATATCTTGTATTTGGTTTTAAACCTTCTACTCGTACTGTTTGGCTAAATGGTAGTGCAGAAGTAGAAGAGGTTAGAACTTTTAGATCCTTGTGTACATACTGGTTTGTAGTGTCTTCAACAATTTGGACTGTGTCTCTGCTGTTACCTGAAATACCAAGTACTAATGTATCGTAACTGCTTGGAGTTACTGATACCAAAGCACTTTCCTGAGCAAGAGT